>NZ_QROG01000001.1:182704-274304 GCF_003474585.1 Collinsella sp. AF39-11AT
CCGCGGCGAGCCGAGACCGCCGCATGACCTAATAGGAGCATGGAGCGATACCGCGGACCCGAACAACCGCATTCTATCGCGCCCCGTCAGTGTGCCGTCTGCCCGGTCCAGGCGAGCACGGAAAGAACGGAGCGAGACATGAGAACCGAATCGACACCCGGCGCCCGCGGGCCGGTCTTCTGCGGGGTCGACACCCACGCCGACTCGCACTGGCTGTACGTCCTCGACTGGAGGGGCCGCAAGGTCCTGTCCCGCCAGTTCCCCGCCGACGCGGCGGGATACGAGGCGCTCGCCGGGGCGATCGCGGCGGCCGGGGAGCCGGCCTGCGTCGCGATGGAGGGGACGTCGTCCTACGGGGCGGGCCTCACCAGGCACCTCGCGTCGCTGGGGATGCCCGTGCGCGAGGCGCTCTCCCCGGCGAGGACGCAGAGGAGGCGCCCGGGACAGGGAAAGTGCGACGAGGCGGACGCGGAGAGGGCCGCCCGCGCGGCGATGTCCGGCTCAAAGCTCGGGACCCCCAAGAGCCAGGACGGGTGGGTCGACGGGGTGCGCTGCATGCTCGCGGCGCGCTCCGGGGCGGTGAAGGCGCGGACCTCGGCGATCAACACCGCGAGGTCCCTGCTCACCACCGCGCCGGAGGGGCTCAGGTCGAGGTTCCGCGGGGTGGCGGGGCCGAGGCTGATGGAGGTGCTCCCCTCCGTGCGCGCCGAGGGCGCGCTGGGCGCCGCACTCGGCGCGCTGGCGGACCTGTGGGCGGCGGCGCGCGACGCGGCGCTCGACATGGAGCGCGCGATCGAGGCGTCCCTGGAGGAGAACTGCCCCGCGCTGCTGGCTATGTACGGGTGCGGGCCCGTGAGCGCGGCCAAGCTCGCGGTCGCGGCCGGGGACAACCCGGGCAGGCTGCGCTCCGAGGCGTCGTTCGCGGCGATATGCGGCGCCTGCCCCATCCCCGCCTCGAGCGGCAAGACCGTGAGGCACAGGCTCAACAGGGGCGGCGACCGGCAGGCGAACAGCGCGCTGCACGAGATCGCGAGGCAGAGGGTCATGCGCGACCCCGAGACCGCCGAGTACGCCGAGAGGGCCAGGGCGCGGGGGAAGAGCGACAGGGAGGTCATGAGGTGCCTCAAGCGCTACGTGGCCAGGGAGGCGTACCGGGCGCTGATGCACCCGCACGAGATCAGGAGGCCCGAGGACGCCTCGGAGCTCGTGGCGGCCAGGCGCGCGGCGAAGGTCAGCCAGGTGAGGGCGGCGTCCATATTGGGAACCAGCGAGAAGTACATCTCGATGCTGGAGAGGGGCCAAAGGGAGCTCAAGCCCATAAGGAGGGCCTACGAGGCATGGGTCGAGGCCGGACTTCCGCTCGATTGGGACAGGCAAGCCTTCGAGGCCGAGCGCAAAATGGATTCTAAAAAAACACCTTGCCAAATAGGAGCGTCAGGACGCAAAGAGGCTCCGCAGCGCGAAGCGCGATGCGGAGCCTCTTTGCATGTCCGAGGACGTTCCGGAGGGAAGCCCCCGTCACGCCCCCGGATTCCCGGTGGGAGTTCTAGACCTTGTCGGCCTTAGTACATACCGCCGCCCTGCTGACCAGCGGTAGCAGCAGCGATAGCGTCCTCAAGCTGAGTGTTTTTGGGCACATCGGAGACGGTGGCCTCGGTGATGAGGATCAGGCTGGCGACAGAAGCAGCATTCTGCAGGGTGACGCGGCTGACCTTGACGGGGTCGAGGACGCCCATCTCGATCATGTCGCCCCACTCGCCGTTGGCAGAGTTGAGACCCTGGCCGGCGGGCAGCTCGGCAACCTTGTCGACCACGACAGCGCCCTCAAAGCCAGCGTTCTTGGCGATAGTAGCGACCGGAGCGGTCAGAGCCTTCTTGACGATATCGACGCCGATCTTCTCCTCGGGGTCGTCGATCTCGACAGCATCGAGCGCAGGAGCAGCGTCCATGAAGGCGACGCCGCCACCGGCGACAATGCCCTCCTCGACAGCAGCGCGGGTAGCCTGCAGGGCATCCTCAACGCGGTGCTTGATCTCCTTGAGCTCGGACTCGGTAGCAGCGCCGACCTTGATGACGGCAACGCCACCGGAGAGCTTGGCCAGGCGCTCCTGGAGCTTCTCACGGTCGAAGTCAGAGGTGGTGTTCTCCATCTCGCCCTTGATCTGAGCGATGCGGGCGTCGATGGCCTCCTTGGAGCCGGCGCCGCCGACGACGACGGTGTTGTCCTTGGAGATAGTGACGGACTTAGCGGTGCCGAGCATATCGGCGGTGATGTCAGCGACCTTCACGCCCAGCTCGTCCAGAGCAGCCTGGCCACCGGTGAGGACGGCGATGTCCTCCAGGATGCGCTTGCGGCGATCGCCGTAGCCCGGGGCCTTGACGGCGCAGACGTTGAGAGCGCCACGGATCTTGTTGAGGACCAGGGTCGGCAGAGCCTCGCCGTCGATGTCCTCAGCGATGATGAGCAGGCCACGGCCGGCGCGCTGGACAGCCTCGAGAACAGGCATGATGTCCTGAACGCTGGAAATCTTCTGGTCGGTGATGAGGATGTACGGATCCTTCATCACGGCCTCCATGCGGTCGTTGTCCGTGACGAAGTAAGCGGAGACATAGCCCTTGTCGAACTGCATGCCCTCGACGGTGTCGATGGTGATGTCGAACGTCTGGGAATCCTCGACGGTGATGACGCCGTCCTTGCCCACGACCTCCATGGCCTCGGCGATCTTCTCGCCAACCTCGGGGTCACCAGCGGAGATGGTGCCGACGGAAGCGATCTGCTCCTTGGTCTCGACCGGCTTGGCCTGCTTCTTCATCTCGGCGACGGCGGCGTTTACAGCCTTGTCAATGCCGCGACGGATGGCCAGCGGGTTGGCGCCGGCGGCGACGTTGCGCAGGCCGTCGTTGACGATGGCCTGGGCGAGCAGGGTTGCGGTGGTGGTGCCGTCACCCACGGTGTCGTTGGTCTTGGTGGCGACCTCCTTCACCAGCTGAGCGCCCATGTTCTCGATGTTGTCCTCGAGCTCGATCTCCTTAGCGACAGAAACGCCGTCGTTGGTGATGGTCGGGGCACCGAACGTGCGCTGCAGCGCAACGTAGCGGCCCTTGGGGCCCATGGTGACGGTAACGGCGTCGGCCAGAGTGTTGACGCCCTTGGCGAGCTTAGCGCGGGCATCGGTGTTGAACGTAATGTTCTTTGCCATGGTGAGTAATCCTCCAAAAGAAATGTGACTCGCGTCGCCGCTTCCGAGTCCTATGCGACGATCGCGTTCAAAGACGAATCAGAGATTCTGACGAGACTAGGCCTCGACGACGGCGTAGATGTCGTCGGCGCGCATGAGCAGATACTTCTCGCCGTCGACCTTGACCTCGTTGCCACCGAACTTGCCGTAGATGACAACGTCGCCAACCTTGACGTCCATGGGGATGCGCTCACCCTTGTCGTTGACCTTGCCGGCGCCCACGGCAACGATGGTGCCGCGCTGCGGCTTCTCCTGAGCGTTGCTGGCGATGTACAGACCAGAAGCGGTCTTCTGCTCGGCCTCGTCGGGCTTGACCAGGACGCGATCTGCAAGCGGCTTCAAAGACGACATGCTTGTTTCCTCCTTTGTGGGCCGCGCGGTCATGCCGCGCGGGTTAACCCTTTTTGTTTGCGTACGCGTTGAATGGTACCCACGAATGGCGGGTTATACAACACGGAGTCAAAAAATCTTATTTTTTGGCACTTAGATTTTCTGAATGCCGGGGGATAACTTAGCGATGCCTCCCGTGTGGCTCCGGAGGGGCGGGGCATAAGGTTTCCTGCTCGGGCAGTCCTGCTCGCACGAAGGCCACATTAAGTGGCCTTCGGCTCGTGCGGAACTCGCGATAAACCTTATGCCCCGCCCCTCCGGAGCCACACGGGAGGCAGGTTAACTAATTCGGGCCCGGCATTCAGAAAAGTCAGTGCAGCAAAATGGCGATGCGGATAGGAATGTGGGCATGGTCTTCGCTGCGCGCACGGGTCCCCTGGGGAGCACCGTGCATTTTTGGGAGTATTCAGCAAGCCAGGACGGCTGCATACGCGCCGGACATACCTTATTGGTCCCAAGAACGCCTTCAGCGGGCGGTTTTGGTCGGTGGGCAGACCCCGTTGGGACAAATGGGCGTACTTCGCGCCGTACCGGAGCCCAAAATGACGTCAATCTCCGTAACGTTACTCAGCCGCAGCGGCACCGGCAGAGCTCGCGGTGCTGAATACTCCGTTTTTTGCACGGCCCAGGCGGGGGTACATCAGGACCGGAAAGAACATCTCAGCTTTTTTATGCAATCTGCAACTGGAAGTATGCAAAACACCATGAGGTTTCACTGCTGATGTCCAAATTGAACGCACGGAGCAGCACCTCAACCCCGCGCCCAAATCCAACAGAGCAGGGACGCACATGGCGGATCCTCACCGAAACGCAAACGCGGCTCGAGCGCCATCCCAAAATAAGCTGCCCGAGCCGCGTTTAACGGTAAGACATGAATACTTAGCGCTCGTAGATCAGGTTGCCGGCTAGGTAGGTGGCTTGGACTTTGGTGGCTTGGAGTTCTTGGGGGTCGATGGTGAGTGGGTTTTGGTCCAAGACTACCAGGTCGGCGTATTTACCGGGTTCCAGGCTGCCGAGGTTTTGCTCGTCGCCCGCTGCATAGGCGCTGCCCAGAGTGTAGTTGCGCAGAGCCGTTGCCGCATCGATGCGCTCGCTCGGCAACCAGCCGCCCTCGGGCCAGTGGCTTTTGGGGTCCTGGCGCGTGATGGCCGTGTAGAGCACGTTCATGCTGGTAACGGGCGTGATAGGGCTGTCAGTTCCGAAGGCTTGGCGGATGCCGCGCTGCTTATAGGTTGCGAACGGCCACATGATTCGGCTTCGCTCCAGGCCAAAGTCGCGCTCTGGGCCACCCGGATCGAGCGTGATGTGGCAGGGCTGGCTCGAGGCGACCACGTTGAGCTTGCGCAGGCGATCGATGTCCTGGGGCAGGAGGTTCTCCAGATGCTCGAGTGTGTTATGGCCGTGCTGGGGCAGGCCGTAGAGCTCTGCCGCCTCCTCAAAGATATCGAGCGCAGCATGGATGGCACCGTCGCCGATGACGTGGATACGCACAGTGTGGCCGCGCTCCGCGGCCGCCAGAACCAGCTTACGCATGCGCTCGGCAGGAACTGTCAGACGGCCCTGGTCGCCCGGGAAGCGCGGATTGGTATAGGGCTCGGTGAGATATGCCGTGTGTTCGCTCGACACGCCGTCGAAGAACTGCTTAAAGCCTGGCGCCGAGAGCAGCGCGTTGTTCGCGTAGCGGGTCTGTAGCTCTTCCAAGCGCGATTGGTCATCCAGCAGCGTGGGAAACAAATGGGCGCGGATGCCCAGCTTGCCGGCTGCCTGCAGTTTGTCGTAGACATCGTCGCGGATAAAGTCGCAGCCCGGCATGGGCATGAGCGACATATCGCATATCGAGGTGATGCCCTGCTCGGCCATCCGCCTCATTTGATCGGCGTAAGCGCTTGCGATGCGATCCTCGCCCAGCCACTCAAGGCAGCGCGGTAGCAGCTGCATGGCAGCCGCCTCGTGAGCAATGCCCGTGAGCTCGCCGCTTGCGTCCTTGTCGTAGCCACCGCCCGCTGGCGGCTCGCTGTCGCGCGTGACGCCGAGCGCCTCGAGTGCGCGGCTGTTGAGCCACAGCGTATGGCCGTCGCCCGAATACATAACGCAGGGGCGATCGGGGAATGCCGCATCGAGCGACGCCTTGGTAGGATGCTCGGGCGGGTCCCAACGGTAGTCGCGCCAGCCCTGCGTCACAACCCAAGCGTCATCGGGCAGGTCCTGGGAAAACTCGAGCGCGTGTTGCACCAGCGCCGCCTCGGACGTGCCCATATCCATGAGCATGTACGGCGAGGAGCCGACCGAGGTATGGAAGAAGTGCAGATGAGCGTCATGGAAACCTGGGCAGACAAACTGCTCGCCGTAGTCGATAACCGGCGTGGCGGCAGGCGCGGCGGCAATCACGTCATCGGGCGCACCGACTGCGACGATACGGTCGCCTGCGATGGCAATCGCCAGCTCGCGGGCGGTATCGATGCCGTCTTGCGCGGTAAAGACGTTCTTGGAGCGGATAATCCGATCGATATGTTGCATGGGCATCCCCATCTCTGGCAGGAAATTCAACACCCCCGAGTGTACTCCCCCGCCCTTGTAACAAAACCCCAAGCGGCAAACGGCAACTTTACCAGCCCTAGCGGCAGGTGGCATACTGGAGAGAGCCTGTACGATTTTGCGATCAACCCAGCAAGGAGCAAATCGACCATGACGAAGACCAAGGCACAGCAGATTATGGCGGCGACCGAGGCTCGCGCGGCTGACGACGTCACCGCAGCCATCAAAGATATCGCTACCGAGTTTGAACCCTATATCATCAAGCAGCGCCGGCACTTCCATAAGCACCCGGAGCTGAGCCTTGCCGAGGAGCGCACGACCTCCGACATCGCCAACCAGCTCGACGCCATGAATATCCCCTACGAGCGTCCGCTCAAGACCGGCTTGGTGGCAACGCTTCGCGGTACCGCGTCGGATGCCTATCGCGAGGACGGCACGCCACGCCGCCGCATCCTGCTGCGCGCCGACATCGACGCCCTGCCCGTCACCGAGCAGACCGGCGAGGAGTTTGCCAGCGTCAACGAGGGCTGCATGCACGCCTGCGGCCACGACTGCCACATCGCCATGATGCTCGGCACGCTGCAAATCCTGCGCCATATGACCGACGACATCCACGGCGAGATCCGCATCGTCTTCCAGCCCAGCGAGGAAAACGGCCAGGGCGCCAAGCTCATGATCGGCACGGGCGTGCTCGACGGCGTCGATGGCGCCTACGCCGCGCACATCTGGAGTGAGGTCGACGCCGGCACCGTGAGCTGCGAGCCCGGACCGCGCATGGCCAATACCGACTGGTTCCGCATCGACGTCCGCGGCACCTCGTGCCACGGCGCCATGCCCCAGCGCGGTCACGACGCCGTTATGGTTGCCGCCGAGATCGTCAACGCTCTGCAGACCATCGTTTCGCGCGAGATCAGTCCCTACGAGCCGGCCGTCATTACCGTCGGCGAGCTGCACGGCGGCACCGCGCGCAACGTTATCGCCGGCACGGCCTACCTCGCCGGCACGGTGCGCACCTACGGAGATTCGACCCACGAGGAAATGCCGGAGCTCATGCGCCGCATCGTGGAGCATACCGCGGCCGCCTTGGGCGCCGAGGCAGAGCTCACCGACTACACCATCGCCAATTACAAGGTCGAAAACGATGCCGCCTCGAGCGAGCGCTGCCGCCAGGCAGTAATCAAATGCCTGGGCCCCACCGGCCAAGGCCATTATCGCGGCACACTCTCGGGTGAGGATTTTTCAGAGTACCTGCGCCGCGTACCGGGCGTGCTCGCCTTTGTTGGCACGCGCAACCCCCAGATTGGCGCCACGTACGCCCAACATTCTTGCTTCTACAAGATTGACGAGTCGGTACTGGCCAAGGGCTCCATGGTGGCCGCCCAATATGCCATCGACTTTTTGGCCGAGCCCACACAAGAAGAGCTCGACGGCCCCACGATTGCCGCGGTCGCCGAGACCAATCCCGACCTGGCAGCCAAACTGCGCTCTGCCAAGGCCACGGCCGCCGAGGCCCGCGACGCCATGCACGATGCCCGCACGGCGCGCCATGCCGCCATCAAGGGCATCCATGATGCACGTGCCGCCGCTCGCCGCGAGGAGAAGCACGACGAGTAGTCGATCCACGACCATCTCGCAGTCATAGCCGCATCGCGATATCAAAGCGGGGGCGGACGCTTCGGCACGTCCGTCCCCGCTTATTTGTCAAGCGCTATTTCTACCGTTTCTACCCCGTCCCCAAATGGCAGGTGGCAGGGTTACTCGTCCTGCGGGTCCTCGTCGGAGCTTGGCGCAGGCTCGGGCTCAGGCACGGGCTCAGGCGCAGGCTCGGGCTCCGGTTCCGGCATGGGCGCGGGCTCGGGCTCAGGCACGGGCTCAGGTTCAGGCTCAGGCACGGGCTCGGGCGCGGGCTCGGGCTCGGGCTCGGGCGCAGGCGCCGCAGCGGAATCGGATACGGGCGCTGCGTCGGTGCTAAAACCAGCCGGAGCAGACTTCTTCTCAAACGGCAGCACAAAGGTCAGGACGTCATCCTTATCCTCATCAGCCCATTCAGCTGCATAACGCGCTACCCAATAGCCAACGGCACGATGCTTGAGCATCTTGCCAAAGACCGTAAGGAATACCGTGACAAACGCCGTCAGCACCAAGAACAATACGAGCGTGATGCCACCGCCGGTAACAAGCGCCTCAATAGCCGAAGGACGGTAGTAGTAGTTATACATACCGACAGAGGCAATGGCGCCGAAGACGAGCGTCAGGATCCATGTGACAACGTTGGCGACCAGACCCGTCAAAAACTCGGGAAGGAACGAAGCGCAGAACAGCTTGGTCTTGTTGTGCTTAAACGCCGCCCAGACCTTGTCGAGCGAAAACGCGCTCTCGACACGACCGGTCACCGCAAAGTGCATCACGGCAATGTCGGCGAACATCTTAAAGAAGACCCCCAAGACCGCCGTGGCAATCATAGCCAGGACAAGCAGGCCAAGCGAGCCAAACAGCGCTGCCTCGAGTGCATAGGAGCCGTAATACGAATACGAGCCCGCGGCGCCAATTACCACGCTCTCCACCAGCGAAAGCACTACACCGATAACGGGAATGGCAGCGATAACCTCGAGCACGACCGAGATAACGCTCGAAAAGACTCCGAGGCCAAACGACGTGGAACGCATGAGTGGACGATCCATACCGCCATCAACCTTGAGCGACAGATCGCGACCCCACTCAATACCAAAGCCGGAACCACACACGCTCGCAATGCAAGCTGCCAAAAAGCCGATGGCAGCTGCAATGCCGCCAATAACGGGAATAAACAGCACGAGTACCGACACAACACAAATCAGCGCCGGTAAAAAGGCAATCTGGCACACGCGCTGCAGCACGCCCGGAGTCTTGGTCATATCCTCAAACGCCTGAGCCACACAGCCCTTGGACGCATTCGCCACGGGCGGTTGCGGAACAAACTGCTGGGGCTGACCCTGAGGGGCAGAGGCTGCGGCACCGGCATTGGGGGCACCACACGCACCACAGAACTTATCGTTGTCGCCCATGGGGGCACCACACTGCGAACAGAACATCGAGATCATCCCTTCGTATCTTGAGCGAATCATCTGGATCGCAAACGATGTCTTTAGCATCATTATCACCCAATGTGGGGACAAATACTCCACCATGACGCATTTGCAATGCGCAGGGCGCTATTCGATTGTTTGATGAGCTCGACCGCGTTAGTTCGTTCCGCGGAAACCCTTGCCGACGATCTCGGAGCTGTCGACAATCGTGATAAAGGCACCCGGATCGACTTCGCGCGCATAGCGGCGCAGCTGCACGGCCTCGCGACGGCTTAGCACGCTCATGATCACCGTCACGCACTTGCCCGAGAAAGCACCGTAGCCGCGGCTGATAGTCGCCGTACGGTTGAGATGCTTGACGATAAACTCCTCGACCTTAAGGGGCTCGGAACAAATGACCGTGCAGACTTTGCGCAGGTGAATGCTCTCGATGGCCTTGTCGACCACAAGCGTCTTGGCAAACAGGCCGAGCACGCAGTACAGACCGACGCGCGGACCGTACAAGAAGGCCGCGATGGTCACGATGCCGATATCGACCAACAGCAGCGCACGGCCGATCTCAAGCGTGGTGCGGCGTTTGAGAATCATGGCGAGGATGTCCGTGCCGCCCGTCGAGGCACCAATATCAAAGACGATGGCGCTGCCGAGCGCCGGCAGAATCACGGCAAAGCACAGGTCGAGCCACATATCGCCCGTCATCGAGACATCGGTCGGAATAAAGAGCTCAAACAGCGAAACATAGGCGGACAGCGCAAACGAGGCAAAGACACTCCACAGGATTGCCTTGCGCTCCAAAAAGATAAAGCCCAGAACGACCAGGACCGCATTGATAATCCACATAAAGACGCCGACGGGCAGGGTCGGGAACAGCGTGGACAGAATGACCGACACGCCCGAGGTGCCGCCAAAAGCAAAGTGATTAGGGGTTTTAAACGCGACGATGGCAAAGGCCGTGAGGATCAGGCCCAAATTGAGCTCGGCAAAAAAGCGCGGAAAGCCCGGCTCCTGGCTGCGCTTGCGACCAGCGCGCTCGCCCCGCTCGATAACATCGCGATCGACCACGCGTTCCATCGGCACTACGGGAGGACGATGCACCTCCTCGGCAGCACGCGACGCCGCCTCTGCCGCAGCGGCCTCAATTGCCCATGCCTTGCTTTCTGTTTCGTGCTCGTCGGCCATTACGGCAACCCCTCGTTAACAATTTGGAAACAATGCGCCCATTAGAGTAACGCGGAACGTGGGGATTGCAACCCTTAGTTAGACGAGCGGTATGACTATATCGGGAGCGTACAAAAACGGCCGGCCACGCTTTTGCTTGCGCGGTCGGCCGTTTAATGTTTTCGCAGATAAAACCTGCCAAAACAAACCTGTCCCTTTTTGGAAGGTTATTCGTGCTGGCTGGTGCGGTGCTCGTACTCCTCGGGGGTGATGACATCCTCGATGCGCAGGTTGACGCCCGCCACCTCAAGGCCAGTCATCGCGGCAAGGCGCTCGGTGACACGTGCCTTAACATCGTCGAAGATCGCGGGCGCATAGGCGCCGTACTCGATGATGACGGAGATGTTGACGACCACGCGATTATCGTCGGTGACCTCGACCGTCACGCCCTTGGTCAGATTCTCGGCACCAAACTGCTCCTGCACAAAGTGCATGAGGTTACCCTTCATGCCCAGAACGTGCGGAACCTCGCGGGTGGCCATGGCAACGATCTTCTCGATCACGCCGTTGGAATAGGTCAGCGAGTCCTCGGACTCATCCGCTTCCTCGTCGTCCTCATCCGTATCGGACTCGGCCTCGACGAGAGCCTCATCCTCGAGCGTCACATCCTCAGCTTCGGCGACGACCGCCTCGTTCTCCTCGAGCTCGGTATCGGCTACATCGACCTTCGTATTAAAAGCCATGGTTCCTCCTTATGCCCGCCGCGGATGCGACAGTCGAATACATATTAGCGGCCGCTAAACAGACGGCCGAAGAAGTTGACGATCCCGTTCTCGCCGTCGCGAATTTGGCCGATCACAGCGCCGATCAGCACGAAGAATGCAATGACGAGCGTGTCCCACAGGCCCAACGTGAGCACCAACACGGCGAGGATAAAGCCGGCGACGGCGCCGAGCGTGGTGTTGGGATGACGCACAGCATAGCTCCAGACGGCAGCGCCCGTACCCTTGATGAGACCCATAGCCTCGTCAAAATCCGCGGCTGCCGCGTCTTGTAACTCGGTTGCCTCTGCTTTGGAATCAACAGGTTCGCTCGCCGACGTGGCGCTCTGGTCAATCGTCAGGCGCGGCGTACGAGCGGTCTTATCTTGATTGGTATCACTCACCGGAAACCTCCACGGTCTGGACGGTAGTCTTGGACGGCAAAAAACGGACGCGCGCGGTCGTACCCGGCGCGCCGAGCATGGTATCGCAGGCTTCTTCGATGCGCTGCTGCATCGCGGTAGCCAGAGATGCCACGTCCTTATCGTCAAGCGCGATAGCCTCGACCTTAAAACGGACGTGCGAATCGTCGGGGCCTTGGACGCGAGCCTCGACATGCTCGACCATCACGCGGTCGTCGCGCTCGGCAGCAACCCTGGCGCACGAAGAAAGCGCCGCAAGGGTAACCTCGATATTGCGCTCCCCCGCCGGATGCACGCAGGACGGTTCGCGACGGGCGAACATCAGGCGGAAAAAGCTCAGCAGTACGCCGATCGCCACGACGCCGGCGCACGCCGTCACGACGATGCGCGGCATGGGGTCGCGCATCAGCAGCATAAAGCGATACGTATACGGCCCCCAAAACTGGCAGACAAGCGTACCCAGTGCCACGATGGTGGCGGCAAGATACACGATCGCTAGGGCTCGTTTGAGTACGCGCACGCGGCGCTCCCTTCAAATCTCGGCTCTCGAAATGCAGAACGGTTCGCATCATTATAAAAGAGCCGGGTCCGGTGCTCTACGCACGCGGATCCGGCTCATCTATTCCACGAGGCTTGCATGCTCGCTTCATTATGCCCAGATATGCACGGCTCAATCCGTGCTGGCGCTACTCCTCCTCGAGGGCAGCGATGACCTCGTCGGTCATGTCCATGGTGCTGTAGACGTCCTGGACGTCGTCGAGCTCCTCAAGACGGTCGATGAGGCGCTGGACCTTCTTGGCGTCGGCGCCGGAAACCTCGGTCGGGGTGGTCGGGACCATGGTGGTCTCGGAGCCCTTGACCTGGACACCCTGCTCCTCGAGCGCCTTGGAGACAGCCATGACCTCGTTGGCAGCAGTCCAGACGATCCACTCCTCGCCGGCATCCTCGTAGTCCTCGCCACCGGCCTCGGCGATAGCCATCATGAACTCATCCTCGTCACCGGCAGCACCGTTGGCGATCATGGTCTCCTTCTTGGCGTTCTCATCCAGGATCTCCTTGGCGACGACGATCTGGCCCTTGCGCTCAAACTGGAAGGCGACGGAGCCGGAGGTGCCCAGGTTGCCACCAGCGTGGGAGAAGGCGGAACGGACATCAGCGGCGGTACGGTTGCGGTTGTCGGTCAGGCAGTCGACGTAGACGGCGACACCGGCGGGACCGTAGCCCTCGTACACGATGTTCTCGTAGACGGCGGCGTCAGCACCCGAACCAAAAGCCTTGTCGATAGCGGACTTGATCTTGTCCTTAGGCATGGACTGAGCCTTGGCCTTGGCAACGGCAGCGGCGAGGCTGGCGTTGTTCTCGGGCAGCGGGTCACCGCCGAGACGGGCAGCAACAGTGATGTTGCGGCTGAGCTTGGAGAAGAGGGCGGAACGCTTGGCGTCCTGCGCGCCCTTACGATGCTTGGTTGTGGCCCACTTAGAGTGTCCGGACATACGTGTCTCCTATCGGTTTCGACCTAAAGCCCAGCGCAGATGCTCGGGCAATATAAACAAACGTCGTTATGATATACCTACTAGCCTGCGAGATAAACCCCAAAATGAAGGCGTCGTGATGATGTCCCCTTTGGTGCAAAGAAACCTGACCCCAATGCACCAAGTTAGGACCAGAGGAAGTCGCTGCGGGTGACGGTGGCGCCGATGGCGAAGGGCATGCAGGCGATGACCGGATACAGGTAGCGCATGTAGGTCGAGCCGTTGCACGGACCAATCAGGCACACGGCGAGCACGCCCAACAGCGGCACCCAGATCGCCAGCGCACGCCATGAATGACGACGCAGCAGGTAGACCACCACGGCAATCATGATCCACACATAGGTGGCCGAGCTCATGGTGAGCGAAATAAACGGGATGCGCTGCACCGCCACACGGTACAGATTGATCAGGTGGTCGCACCAGCGCACCACGTTGCTGTCAACCGGATGGAAGTCGAAGTACTTGAGGTTGTCGGGACGCGCCATGATCTCGGCACTACGCGCCGTGCTGTAGACCCAGGCATCGCGGGCACTCGGATAAAAGTAGCCGTAATAGTTATTGATGAGCGCCGAGATATAGCACTCGGGATCCTTTTTGAACATCTGCGCCCAGACCTCAAAATAGGCCTTGATGTCCTCCTGCGAGGCGTACTCGTTAAAGCAGTTCTTGACGGCATCGGACTTGTCAGGGTTGTAGCGGCGGCCCAGGTTCTCGTACTTGAGCACGCGATCGATCACGACGCGCTCCTCGTCGGTCACCAAGCCGTCGCAAGGAGCCTCCGCGATAGTGCCGTCCTCCTTTACCGTGGGGTTGACACCCGAGTTGAGGCCATCGTGCTTTTGAACGAAACGAGCCGTCTGCTGGAACGGAATCGAGAGAATTTCGCGCTTGGAGCCGGGCGTGATGTCGTGCGCCGGCATAAAGACCTTGGTGAAGTACATATTAGAGGCAAGGCAGAGTACGAGCACCGCGAGGACGCCAACCCAGCGGAAGCGCGGCGTGGCGCATGAGACCGCGGTGCCCGTCTGCTTAGCCGCACGACGAGCGACATGTACATCCCATGCGCAAAACGCCGCCGCAATCACGCAGGCCGCCAACGGAAAGACCAGGCCGCCATTGCGCAAAAACGTGGAACCCATGGCAGCCAGCGCAAGCAACAGCCAGTCGTGGCGCGCAAAGAGCACGGGGGCTTTCTCGCCCGCCCGCTCGACATTGGCATCACGACGGGGCAAGCCACATGCCACGAGCTTGACGGTCTGTACCAGCAGCACCAAAAACGCGTCGGCAAAGAGCACGTCTTTGGTGAGCAGGGCCGCGTAGTTAGAGAACATCGGCATAAACGCAAAGAACAGCAGGATCGCACCGCGAACCGGCAGGCTCACGCCCAGTTTGCGCAGCGACGAAATGGAATAGGCCATGCAGGCAGCCGTGATGACAAATTGAGCGCAGGTATAGATGATGAGGCCCGCGTTAGCGCTGTTGAACAGCGAAAGCCCCAGCTGCACGCACGAGCCGATGATAGCCGTGTGCACGACCGGGTGATGCCCGTTGAGCAGGACATTGGGGTTGAGCAGGCGCAGGTAGTCGCTCGTGCCGTTGGGATAGTTGAACCACTGGCGAATCTGCGCACCCGTATCTCCCATAAAAAGGCCGGGCAGCGAAGCGATGAGCGTGGGCGCCCAGGCGATCATAAGCACCAGGAAGGGCCCGGCAAAGGGATGGGCCGAGAGCACGGCGTGAGCCACACGCCATACGCGGCCAAAGTGCGCTTCGGAAAACGGAATGCGCCGAGAGCTCAGCCAATCTAGACACTCAAAAGCCAGGTAGAAGGCAACGATCGCCAAGAGCATCCAGCCCGCGCCGCCAATCCAGGCACAGATGATGCGGGCCTTGTCGCCAAGAACAATCTCGGCCGAGTCGGTGAGGTCGTAGCTGCGGCCGAACACCATGCAGATGGCGAAAAACAGCGACGGCAGAATGATCGACGGGCGCCAGGTGTCGCCACGGCCAAAGAATACGTAGCGAAACGGCAGCGTGAGCAGGCAGGCAAGCGCAAGCAGCATGACCGCGTCGGTATGGCCGGCAAACGAGAGGAGCACCTCGTAGCACACGTACAGCATGCCCGAGGCTTTGGGGTCAATCGCCAAGACTGCGTTGCTCGAGACCGGCGCGGGATCGATGGAAAACGCCGTGGTCGCCAACAGCGCGAGCAGAAATGCGATGAGCGTCTGCTTGGCGGGGTAGCGCTTAAACCAGACGATGCGGGCAGCGTCGCGCGCAGCCGTTGTGGAGAGGTCGGAATCCTTCACAGTCCGAAAGCCTTTCTAGAAACCTGCCAAAAAGGGACAGGTTTATTTTGGCAGGTTTTATCTGGGGAAACGTTACGGTTCTGTCATCGTTGCCTAGCAAAACCACCACAAAGGTGCCTGTCCCCTTTGTGGTGGTATGTGGCGGTTAGGCGTCGAGATAGATGCGCTGGGGACGGTTGCGGTGACGGGCAAAGATGATGAGCGCCAGGCCCGCAATTACGAGTGGCAGGCTCAGCAGCTGACCCATGGTGATGACGCCGCCCAGCAGATAGCCCAGCTGGGCATCGGGCACGCGCACAAACTCAACGAGAAAGCGGACGATGCCGTACCCCATCACGAACACGCCCATAAACGTGCCCTGGGGCAGCAGCGGCTTTTTGCGGCTGAGCACCTGCAAAATACAGAAGAGCACGACGCCCTCTAGGAATGCCTCATAGAGCTGGGAAGGATGGCGCGGCATATCGCCCGCGGTGCCGCCAAAGACCACACCCCAAGGCAGATCGGTCGGCTTACCCCACAGCTCGCCGTTGACGAAATTGGCACAACGGCCCAGGCATAGGGCCAGCGGGGCGCCGATCACGGCAAGGTCGGCGACGGTCCAGGCGTCGAGCTTATACATGCGGCACACGATGATGCCGCCCAAGATGCCGCCCACCAGGCCGCCGTGGAAGCTCATGCCGCCCTCGTTGGTGGCAAAGATCTCGAGCGGGTGGGTCCAATAGTAGCCATCGCCGTAAAAGACGACGTAAAACAGGCGCGCGCCGATGATGAGGCCAAAGACCGCGCCGACCACGACGCTCGTCAGGTCATCGATCGTAATGTCGAAGCCCCAACGACGCTGCGTGCGGTACATAACGACCGCCGTGAGCAGAGCACCGACCACGTAGGCCAGGCCGTACCAGTAGATGGTGATGGGGCCCGCCGAGATCGCGACGGGATCAAGCATATGGTAGAGGTCGTTGAGCATATCGATCCCCCTGCTCCCTACATACAAATGCGGCCGCGGGCCTTACGCTCGCAGCCGCATATTTGGGCGTAACGTCTATGCGAAGCGTACCGTCCGCAGCTTTCGCATCTTAGAACGGCGCGTACTCGTCGTACAGGTCCTCGGCCTCGCCGGAAGCATTGACCTGCTCAACGCGGGTAACGCCGGGCACATGCTCCTTCAGGATGCGCTCGATACCCATGGAAAGAGTTAGCGAGCTCATGGGGCAGCCGGCGCAGGCGCCCTGCAGCTCCAACTTGACAACACCCTCGTCGTCGACGCCCACATACTCCATATCGCCGCCATCGGCCTGCAGGTTGGGGCGAATCTCTTCAAGAACCTTCTTAAGCAGCTCTTCGTTAACAGCCACAGGGGCTCCTTTCTCACAATAACGCGGGCACGCCCGCGGACAGGGGCTATGTTACTACAGCCATGTACCCGCTTAGGCGCCAGCCATGCGTGCGGACACGACTTTCACGAGCAGTCAATTTGGGACGGGGCTCTTTTGGCTGTTTTGCCGCCAGCTGGCGTTGGCACGCGCTACTGCCGAGCCTGTCCCCCGGTACCAATCTGGACATCGACGATGACCTGGCGGTAGCTGATGCCGCAGGAGTCGAGAATGCGGCGGCTGATACGGCCGTCATCGGTGTCGGCATATTTATTGTCCAGGTAGACGACCTCGCCCACGCCCACCTGCGCCAGGATCTTGGCGCAGTCGTGGCACGGGAACAGCGTGACGTAAACCGTGGAACCCTCGAGGTCCTTGAGCGAGCCACGGTAGTTGAGCACGGCGTTGGCCTCGGCATGGACCACGTAGTTGTGCTTGTCCTGCAGCGGGTCATCGCTCGTACCCCACGGGAAAAAGTCGTCGTTGAGCGCCGAGGGCGTGCCGTTGTAACCCACCGAAAGGATGCGGTGGTTGGTGCTGGCGATGCACGCTCCCACCTGCGTGTTGGGGTCCTTGCTGCGGCGCTGCGCGGCGATGGCCACGCTCATAAAGAACTCGTCCCAGCTAATAACGTCGCGGCGCTTGCCCGACGCGGTTTGATGAAGATCGTCCGACATGGCAGACACCTCCGCAATCGCAATAGTTTGGCCCATTGTAGCAGGTGAAAGGTAGGGGCGCTTATCCCACCAGCCCCTCGCCCTACGCGCAGCGGGGCTTTTGGTTGATGCGGTAGAGCTCGGCGAGACCCCGCAACGTCAGCGCGTCGTCTACCGTCAGGCTATGGCCGACCAGCGCCGCAAGTGCCTCGGCATCGTCGCCGGTAATGACGATGGGCACATCGCCCTCCCCCGCGGCCTTGGTCGCGCGCATCTCGGCAAGCACCATGTCGAGCATTCCGTCGATGCGGGCTACCTCGCCCAAAACCACACCCGAGCGCATGGCCTCGCGCGTGTTGCGTCCGATGACGTGCGTTGGCGCCGAGGGCTCAACCTGGGGTAGGCGCGCTGCTGCCGCCGAAAGCGAACGGGCGCCGAGGGCCAGGCCTGGCGCGATAACGCCGCCCACAAAGGTACCGTGCACGTCGATGACCTCGATATTGGTCGTCGTGCCCAGGTCAATCACGATGCACGGCGAGCCGTAGACGGCGCGGGCCGCCACGGCATCGGCGATGCGGTCGGGGCCGATCTCGGCCGGATCGTCGTAGTGCACGGGTATGCCGGTCTTAAGTCCCGGCCCCACGGTGAGCACGCGCCCCGTGCAGGTGCGGGAAAGTGCCGCCTTCCACGGGCGCTCGAGCGCCGGGACTACACAGCTCAGCACGGCCGCGGCGGGTGCAAGCACCCCGGGCACACCTGCATCGGCGGCGAGCGCGCCCATGACCTGCATAAGTCGCATGCGCGCTTCGTCGGCCGTAATGCTCGACGGCGTCGTGATCTCGCATGTCGCAAGCGGACATTCCTGCGCCGCGGCCGAATCCTCTGCAAACAGGCCAAAGCGAATGAACGTGTTGCCCACGTCGACCGTCAATATATATGCGCACCCATTAAGCATCGTCGGCGCTCCTTTCGTCTGCCCAGCAGTATATCCCGATGATTATTCTGGGACGGGGATTTAAAAATCATTGCGTACCTGATGATTTTTAAATCCCCGTCCCAGAATAATCATCCTTCGGCTTCGTTTGGGATAGCTAAAAAAGCCCAGTCCCAAATTAACTGCCGTGCCGCTATACTGGTGCGCGGTCGTTTGCGAGTTCACGCGGCGACCCTTGGTAACCCGACTTCCCGCGCCGTATCCGTAACGGCGCTCCCGGGGGAAGCGGATATACGCAAAGGAGTTTTATATGAGCAATCCCTCGAACCGCGCTTCGATGCGCGGGCAACTCACGCTGCGCGGCGTCGTCATCGGCGTCCTTGGCTGCGTGATCATCACGGCAAGCTCGGCCTACACGGCCCTCAAGATGGGTGCACTCCCCTGGCCGATTATTTTCGCTGCCGTCATCTCGCTGTTCTTCCTGAAGCTCATGGGTGACGCCAGCCTCAACGAGGCCAACGTCACCCACACCATCATGTCCGCGGGCGCCATGGTCGCCGGCGGCCTGGCGTTTACCATCCCGGGCGCCTGGATGCTGGGCTATGCCGACCAGATCAGCTGGCTCGACATGTTTATCGTGGCACTCGCCGGCACCATCTTGGGCCTGCTGGCAACGGCGCTCATCCACCGCCACTTTATCGTGGACGCCGCGCTGGAGTTTCCCACCGGCAATGCCGCAGCTCAGACACTGCGCGCCACCGAGGCCGGCGGCAAGACCGGCAAGCAGCTCTTTGGCTCCATGGCCATCGCAGGCATCTACAGCGTGCTTCGCGACGCTCTGGGCGTGGTGCCCAGCATGCTGTGCACGCTCAATATCCCCGGCGTGACCTTTGCCATCTATAACTCGCCCATGCTGCTCTCCATCGGCTTTTTGGTTGGCTTCGCCCCGGTTGCCTTCTGGTTTGCCGGCGCGCTGCTAGGTAACTTTGGCATCATCGTGGGCGGCACCGCTGCCGGTCTATTCGACGTTGTGACTGCGCAGGGCATCGTCAAATCGCTCGGCATGGGCCTCATGATGGGCTTTGGCGTCGCCGTCGTCCTCAAGGACATCCTGCCGCAGGTCGCCGGCATCGCCCGCGGCCTCGCCGCCGACAGCTCCAGCGACACCGACGAGCAGTCGCTCATCTCGGGCTCGCTTAAGCTCGACGCCGGCATCATCGGCCTGGGTACTGCCGCCATCGCCGTGATCGTCGCCATCGCGCTCGACCTTGGCCCCGTCCCGGCCGTCATCGTCACGCTGTTCACCTTTGTCACCACCATCATGAGCGCGCAGAGCTGCGGCCAGACGGGCATCGACCCCATGGAGATCTTCGGCCTCATCGTCATGCTCATCGTGGCTGCCTTCGCACAGATCGCCCAGGTCAAGCTGTTCTTTATCGCCGGCATCGTGGCCGTGGCATGCGGCCTTGCGGGCGACGTCATGAACGACTTTAAGGCCGGCGCCGTGCTGGGCACCAATCCGCGTGCGCAGTGGATCGGCCAGGCCATCGGCGGCATCGTGGGCGCCCTGGTCGCCGCTGCCGTCATGGTCGCGCTTGTCACCGCCTATGGTCCGGATGCTTTCGGCCCCGACAAGAGCTTTGTGGCCGCGCAGGCAAGCGTCGTCGCCGCCATGGTCTCGGGCATCCCGAGCGTGCCGTGGTTCGCAGGCGGCTTTATCGCCGGCATCGTCATGTACTGGCTCGGCATTCCGGCCATGATGATCGGCCTGGGCGTGTACCTGCCGTTCTACATGTCACTCACGGCATTCCTGGGCTCCTGTATCAAGCTCGCCTACGACAAGTGGTCCGCCCACCGCGACGCCACAGCTGGTCTTTCTGACGAGGAGATGGCTGCCAAGGACGCCGCCTTCCAGGAACAGGGCTTGGTCGTTGCCAGCGGCCTGCTCGGCGGCGAGTCCATCGTCGGCGTTATCCTGGCGTTTGTCTCCGTGGGCTTAAGCCTGCTGGGCTAAGCTGAGCAGCTGCTCGACAGCAACCATATTGTCTACGATTTGCCCGGTCGGTAGCTTTCGCGGCTACCGACCGGGCTTTTTGATACCAACGCAAAGAAAGGCCGGCGCGCTGCGTATGACAGCGCGCCGGCCTTATCGGTTTAGCTATCGAAGCGTTCCTGCTATGAACCGAAGTTCGTTGCAGAATCTACGCTCGAAACGCTACATCTGCTTGCGGCGACGATCGCCCAGCGTCACACCCGCAGCCACGAGTGTAATACCGCCGATAACGAAGACCTCGCCCGCAAGCGCAGAGTCATCACCGGTCTGGGCGAGCGCGGCAGGCGCGGCCTGTTTCTTGGCAACGGGGGCCTTTGCAGCAGTCTGCGCAACCTGAGGCTTGGCCTGCGGCTCAGCCTTGGGATGATACTTGTCGTACTCGGCCTGCGCGGCAGCCAGGGCATCCTTGGCATCGCCAAGCTCGGCAAGCGCGGCGGCATAGGCGTCGTTGGCATCGGACAGCTTGGCATCGGCATCGCTCAGAGCAGCCTTGAGGCCAGCGGCGGCATCGACGGCGGCCTTATAGCGAGCGTAGGCAGCGTTCAACTTGACCAGCTTCTCGTTGCCCGTCGTGCCCGCGGCAAGGGATGCCTTGTGGTCGACAGCCTCAAGATCGGCCTTGAGTGCCTCGTCGTTGGCAAGCTCGGCCTTGGTCTTGACGATCTCGAGGTTCGCATCGACGACGGCTTCGTTGGCGGCCTCGAGCTGCTTCTGGGCATCGGCGACACCGGCGACGGCAGCGTCATAGGCGGCCTTGGCGTCGTCGACCACCTTCTGAGCGCCGGCGAAGCGCTCGAAGGCCTTGTGTGCGGTGGCAAGCTCGCCCTCGGCGGCCTTAGCCTTCTCCTGTGCGTCGGACAGGGCCTGCGTCTTGGCGGCAACTGCCTGCTTGGCGTCCGAAAGAGCGGTCGCGGCGTGCGCATCTGCGGCCTGAGCCTTGTCAACGTCAGCCTGGGCAGTGTCGTCGGCCTTCTTGGCCTCGCCTAGCGTGCCCTGCTTGTTCGCAAGGTCCGTATTGGCGGCATCGCGCTTGGCGGTAAGGTCCTTGACCGAAGCAGTGGCGTTGTCATACGCCTCATTGGCCTGATCGGACTTTGCCTTGGCGGCATCGCGGGCGCTGCGAGCCTTCGCCTTGTGAGCAGCGGCATCGGCTGCCTTCGTCTTGCTGTCAGCAAGCGCGGCGTTTGCCTTATCGAGAGCTGCCTGGGCAGTAGCGGCCTTGCTCTTGGCGGCATCGAGGTTCTGCTTGAGGGACTCGATGTCGATTCCGCCGAGTGCGTCCTTCGCGGCGTCGTATGCCGTCTTCGCGGCGGCGGTGTCGGACTTAGCCTTCTCGTACTCACCCTTGGCGGTGTTCATGTTCACATCTGCTGCGGTGAAAGCGTCCTGGGCGGCATCCTGCCCGTTTACAGCTGCGAAGTAAGCTTTCCTAGTAGTTCCAAAGTTCTTCTGCGCCTCGGCGAGCTTGCCCTGAAGCTCCTTGAGCTGCGCCTTCTGCGCCTGCGTGCCGCCAGCGTTATAGGCAGAGTCGATGTAGTCGTTCACGAGCTTCTTGAACTCGGAGACAGTGAAATCAGCCTGAGTATCATCAGCGCTGTAATCGAATACGGTTACCTCGGAATCGGTGTTCTTACCGCTACCGGTCGCGATACCGATAGCCACCGTAGCGGAATCGATAATGTTGAGATAGTGCCCGCAGGTGTCTCCTCTTTGATTGCCATTCTTATCTTTTGTACCGTGATACACATCGTAATAGTTTTGGTAGATATAGTACGAATCATAGCGATGAGCCATGAGATCTTTGCCGGCCTCGCTATCCACACCGTACTTTTTAATCCAATTCTCGTAATTAACCTTCTCCTGAGTGTAGAGGCCGGTATAGGGCCATCCGAGAGTGTCCTCAGTCTCGCCGCCGGTATATGCGCCGCCGCCGCCAGCAAGGTTTTCCCCATTGTCGAAGTAACAGTCCGAGTGTCCCCAGATGTTCGATGAATATGATGCATTAAGGGCGGCTGCCACAGTCATGCGGAGGCTGACGCTGAGCGCCGACTGACCGTTCGCCTTGCGGAGGTTGTTCTGGGTGTCGAGATATGTCAGGGCGTTGCGCATCTGCTCCAAGGAAAGCGGGTTGGTGTCGCGAGACATGTCCTGATCGACGTACTGGTCATACCATTCGGCCTTGTCAGCGGCACCGGTCAGCATCGATACGGCGTCCTGGGCGTTCTTTTTCTGCGTGGCTGTGAACTGGCTGCCGTCGCTAATATAGTTCATGAAGCCGAGTATACCTTGGCTGATGACTTCCTGGTCAACGGTCATGTTGGACTTGAGGTCAGCAATCTGCTGCTCAAGAGCCTCAACCTGGACATTAGCAGCGTCATAAGCCTTTTCCGCGGCGTTCGAAGCAGCGCAGGCTGCCTCCCACTCGCTGCGCTTCTGCTTGCGAACTTCGACAAGCTTATCGTACTCCGCCTTCTTGTCGGCCTCGGTCTGCTGGGCCTGCTCGTATGCCGTCTTCGCGGCGTCACGCTTACTGGCCGCGTCCTTGTACTCCTTGTTTGCCGCATCGTATGCAGACTGGGCAGATGCCACAGCAGCGTTGGCGGCGTTGGCCTTCTCCTGCGCGGCAGCGACGGCAGCCTGGGCGGCCTGCAGATTTGTCTGTGCGGTGGCGTCGGCATCCGTCGCGACATTGAGCTCCGCCTGCGCGGTCTTGAGCTCACCAGCAGCAGCTTTCTTGGCGGCCTCAAGCGCACTCAGGTCAACACCCGTACCCGAGACGGCAGCATCGAGCGCGGCCTGCGCCTGGTCGAACTTCTGCTGGGCGTTATCGCGCGCGGTGGTTGCGGCTGCGAGAGCAGCGGCAGTCTCCTGCTTCTTGGCCTGGGCAGTCGTCAAAGCTGCCTCGGTATTCTGCTTTTCCTGCTGGGCGCTGGCCTCGGCAGCCTTGGCCTGGTCCAGATTGTCCTGTGCAGTAGTAACGGCCTTATTGGCGTCATCGAGCTTTGCCTGCGCGTCCTCGACGGCCTTCTTGGCGGCCTCGTACTCGTCCATACCCATGGCCTCGAGCTTGGCCTGGGCATCATCGAGGGCCTTCTTGGCCTCATCCTGCTTTGCCTTGGCGTCCTTGAGCGCCTGGGTCTTATCCTCGACACTCTTGTTGGCCTGTTCGAGCTGATCGTTCAGGTTGCCCAGCTTCTTCTGCTGCTGCTCAGTCTTTTCGACGGCTGCCTTAAGCTCGTCGATCTTCTCCTGAAGCGCGGCTACCTCGGCCTCGTTCTGCTCGGCGGCGTTATCGGTCACGGCCTGCGAGGCCTGATTCTTTTGCTGCTGCGCTTGCTTTTGAGACTGGCCCGCCGCGTCGGCCTTCTTCTGGGCGGCATCGTAGGCGGCCTGAGCGTCCTTGAGCTGCTTTGCCGACTCCTCGGCCAGCTGGGCAGCCGTCTTTACGACCGCTTGGTTACCGGCGGCAACGGTGTTCTCTACAGAACTACCCCCCCTGAACAGAATCGCCGTTACCGGTTGACGGTGCGGCGATTGCCGCCAGCGGCGACATGAGCGGCTGAGCAATGAGGCCCGCCGTCAAAACGGTTGCGACGGCGCGGTTAGCAACGCCCTTGACGTTGACGGCCTTGGCCCGAGGCTCAAAGTGCTGTGGACTGTAGTTTGCCATGGCTTTCTCCCTTTGACACGGATGTATCCATACGCTTCAAAATGTAGGAGCTGATTTTTGAATTCTGTTGCGCAACATTGGTCACCAGCGGATTTTTTGAAATTCGCGCTCTCGTGCTTCACAATTTCGTCACATATGTAGGAGCTGGCGCATCATATTCTTGCGGGATCGAATTGAGCCTGTGATTTGCATTTGCTCCCGCGTCATCCGCCCTATCGGATTCCGCATCCAACAGACACCCCGCCCGCCACGGTGTAGAGTAAGGGCGACGGGCGGGATACGCGGCCCTTGCCAAAACGAGGTGGACATGGAACTCGATAAACAACAGATCAAGCGGCTGCGCGAACGCCATCACCGGCGCCACGGCATCCGCCCTGCCCATAGTGAGGCCATGGAGAACGCCACCCGCTTCCTAAAGCGCGCATTCAACATTCGCGAGGGACGCGCGCCCTATCACGTGATCCGCAAGCGTTTTGTAAACGGGGCGCGTCTGACCGGCTCCCACCTATGCATCCTCATCATCGCCATGTTGATCGCGAGCATCGGCCTCGATATCGATTCGGACATCGCCATCGTGGGCGCCATGCTCATCTGCCCGCTCATGGGCTCGGTTCTTGCCATGGCATACGGCATTGCCACGCTCGACCGCGAGATTACCGTCGAAGCCGTCGCCAGCCTTGCGCTGCAAATGGCCTTTTGCCTGGTCACATCCACGTTGTACTTTAAGCTCTCGCCCCTTGGCACCACCACGGCCGCCATTATCGACAATTCGACACCAACTGTCTGGGACCTCGCTGTCGCGCTCGCCGGCGGCTTTGCAGGCGGCCTGGGCAACTCGCGCGACCAGGAACCCGCCACGCTCATCGCCGGTGTGGCCGTGGCGACCGCGCTCATGCCACCCCTGTGCGCGGCGGGCTACGGCATCGCCATCGCAAGCGGGTCGCTGTTTCTCTCGGCGCTTTACGAGTTTGGCATCAACGTGGTCTTTATCGCACTGGCTGCCGAAGCCGTACTACTTCTATTGCGTGTGCCGCTCAAGCGCGACCTCAACGGCGACGGTATTGTGACTGCTGAGGAAAATGCCGAGGTCGACGAGCTGTCACGCAAGGTGCGCCGCCGCATTATTGTGGGCACGGTGATCTTTGCCATCCCCTGCATCGTTATGACCGCGGGGTCTATTGGCTCGGCGCAGGTCGGCGTGCAGGACGGCTACGGCGTCACCGAGACCACACGCGAGCTTGCCGCGGTGCTGCCGGGCTTTAAGGATTACACCGTCGCCGTCGAGACCTCGGCCACCGAAGGGGACGAGGAAGGCATTGTAGAGCGCGAAATCGTCGCCCACGTGACGACGAGCGAGACACTCGGGGCACACGACCGTCACGTCGCCCGCAAGCTCATTGACCTCAACGTGCCCGAGCTCGATCGCGTGGAGTTTGATGTGAAGTGATGCCGGCGCGGGATGAATGCTCGCACGGACGCAAGCCACGACAAGGCACAGACGCGATACGGACACGAGCAAATTGCGGGGTGCAGTTCACACCCGAGCCCCGCTCGCTGTTTTATTGCCGTGAATCAACTGTCCGCATCGACATCGCCAGACTCCACCGTAAACGCCGGACCGGTACTCACCAGATAAAAACGGGTCACCCTGGTATCTCTAAATAGGTAGAGCAAGCCCTGATCGCGTCGGCGTGACAAGTACGCCACGTGGACCGCACCGAATTCTTCACCGTTTTCCTTCTTTAATATCAGGATGTTGGGGTCATCCGTACGCTTAAACTGCCCGTCTGTGCAGATTCCGTCTTGGTCGACCAGCTGCCATCGACAGTTGTCCTCCTCAAGAAAAGCCAGGGTTTCCCGACTCGTTTTGTCATCCCGATAGTAACCGTCAATGGCAAAGCCTTCGGAAACGCATTCCTGCATATAGGATGTTTCTCGATTTATAGCAAACTGCCCTGCAGCGCCCAGGAGCACAGCCAGGCAAACCACCGCAAGGGTTATCGAAATAACACGGCGATCCATGTTAGCCCAACCGATAGTTGTTTAACGGAGCACAAAACATACCCGGAACCTCCGATATCAGGGCAAACGTCACCTACGGCCTGCCGGCAATCATATGTTTCCAACATCAAACCATATGGTTACAACTCGTTGGAGATAGGTTCCATGAACGGACGATAATTTGCGGCGAACGGCCACATATGTTCATTATCTCAGGGTTCTGGAGGCAATTTTTGGTGCCACCGAGACGTTGTTTTCGGAAGTATGCGGCAAATTCCGGAGCCCTCGAGCACACCCCGGTTTTTCACCAATAAAACCGCAGGTACAAAGCTTGGGCATATCCAGTGTGCTCGGCCTATTCAAATTTTGCCGCATACTTCCGAAATCCGAGTCCGCTGAAGGCGCCTGCAACGCTATTTACGCAACATATGTGCAATAAAAACGGGTGGCAGCCGGTACGGCTACCACCCGTTTGTCTCATATCCAGCACAAAGCAGGCCAGTTACTTCTTAATGCCGCGTCCCAGGCGCTCGGCGACCGATGCCACGGCCTCCTCGCTGGCCGGCCCGCAGCTCACACAGCCGTCATGAGCACGCATCTGGCCGGTGACCTCGTCCATCGCGAGCGGCGCCACCTTCTCGAGCTTAAAGCCCTTACCGGCGCGCATGTTCTCCTTGGCCACACTGATCATGAGCTTAATACGGTTGAGCTGGTTGACCTCGGATGCACCGGGGTCGTAGTCCACCGCGACGATGTTGCTCTCGGGGTGCTGACGGCGCAGCTCCTTGATCACGGCCTTACCCACCACATGGTTAGGCAGGCACGCGAAGGGCTGCGTGCAGATGATGTTGGGCGCGCCATGATCGATCAGGTCGAGCATCTCGGCCGTGAGCAGCCAGCCCTCGCCCATGTTGTTGCACACCGAAAGCACCGTGCGGGCCTTGTCGGCCATGGTGCCGATGCGCTCGGGTGCCTCGAAGCGGCGGGACTTCTCGAGCATCTCCTCCACCGGCGTGCGCATCCAGTCCACAAGCTTGATGAGCGCCTGCATGCCCGCACGCGTCGTGGCAGAGCTGCCTAGCTCGTCTTTTTGCAACTCAGCATTGCTCATGGAGTACAGAAAGAAGTCGAGCAGGCCCGGCACCACGGCCTCGCAGCCCTCGCGCTCGATGACATCGACCACGTGGTTGTTGGCCGTGGGGTGGAACTTGACCAGGATCTCGCCGACCACGCCCACACGTGGCTTGGTGCCCTCGCCCACGAGCGGCATGGTGTCGAACGCGCGGATGGCCTCGCGGCACAGCTTGGTGTAGTTGTGCCTGTTGAACTTAGGCGCCAGCTTGCGGGCGCGCGCCATGTACTCCTCGTAGAGCGCGTTGGCGGCACCGGGCGTAGCCTCGTACGGGCGGCAACGATAGAGCATCTGCATCATCACGTCACCAAAGAGCACCGCGTAGACTGCTTGCTTGAGCAGCGCCGGCGTAATCTTAAAGCCGGGGTTGTCCTCGCCGAGCGCCACGGCCGAAAGCGAGATCACCGGGATCTCGGGGTGGCCGCTCTCGCGCAGGGCCTTGCGGATGAGCGCGATGTAGTTGGTGGCACGGCAGCCGCCGCCGGTCTGGCTGATAACCACGGCCGTCTTGGACAGATCGTACCTGCCGCTCTCGATGGCCTCCATAATCTGGCCCGTTACCAGGATCGACGGGTAGCAAATGTCATTGTTCACGTAGCGCAGGCCGGCCTCGACGGCATCGTGATCGGTCGAGGGCAGCAGCTCCAAGTTGTAGCCGGCACCGCGGAACACCTCTTTGACCAGGTCAAAGTGGATCGGCGCCATCTGCGGGCACAGGATGGTGTAGCCCTCCTCGCGCATCTGCTCGGTAAAGGGCACCTTGGGCCACGCGGTCGAGGCGCTTTCACGCTGCGCCTCGAACGTGTACTTGCGGCTCGCGAACGCGGGGGCATCCTTGGAGGGAGCCACCGGCGCGGCATCGCCCTGCTCGTAGGCCTCGCCCGCGGCCGTGGCCTCGGCCAGGCGCTCGGCCTCCTGGTCCTTAAGCGCGGCCATGAGCGAGCGGATGCGGATGCGCGCGGCACCCAGGTTGGATACCTCGTCGATCTTGAGCACGGTGTAGATCTTGCCGCTGGCTTCCAGAATCTCCTGCACCTGATCGGTGGTCAGGGCGTCCAGACCGCAGCCGAAAGAGTTGAGCTGGATCAGGTCCAGGTCGTTGCGCATCGTCACAAAACGGGCGACGGCGTACAGGCGGCTGTGGTACATCCACTGGTCGACGACGCGGATGGGGCGCTCGGGCTTCACGAGATGCGCGAGCGAATCCTCGGTAAAGACAGCAAAGCCAAAGCTCGAGATAAGCTCAGGCAGGGCGTGGTTGATCTCGGGGTCGTTATGGTAGGGGCGGCCGGCGAGCACAATGCCATGGCCACCGTGGTCCTCGACCCACTTAAGGGCCTCCTCGCCCATGGTCTGGATGTCCTCGTGGAAACGCGCGTCGGCCTCAAAGGCGGCGTTGACGGCGGCATCGACCTCGGAGCGCGTGATCTTGGGTCCACGCACGCGACCGCGACCGGCTTGCGCATCGGCCACACGGTCGACGGCGAGCACCTGGTACAGACGGCGCTTGAGCTCGGTCTTATCGTGATAGGGCACAAACGGGTACAGGAACTCGATGTTCTGCTCGCGGATCTCGTCGATGTTGAGCGCCAGCGCCGTGGGATAGCTCATGACGATGGGGCAGTTGTAGCAGTTACCGGCGGTCGGGTCCTCCTTGCGCTCCCAGCGCACGCACGGCATCCAGATAAAGTCGACGTCACGGTCGATGAGGTTCATCACATGGCCGTGGCTCATCTTTGCCGGGTAGCACACGCTCTCGGACGGCATGGACTCGATGCCCGCCTGGTAGGTCTTCTTGCTCGACTGGTCGGACAGCTGCACGCTAAAGCCCAAGCGCGTAAAGAACGCATGCCAGAAGGGGTAGTTCTCGTACATGTTGAGCGCGCGCGGGATGCCGACGGTACCACGCGGGGCCTCGTCGGGGCTCAGTACCTCGCGGTCAAAGAGCAGCTCGTTTTTCTTTTTGAAGAGGTTGGGTGCCTCGGTCTTCTGCTTTTTGTGGCCGGCGCCCTTCTCGCAGCGGTTGCCGGTGATAAAGCGCCTGCCGCCGCCAAAGTCGTTGACGGTAAGCTGGCAGTTGTTAGAGCAACGGCCGCAGCGGACGTGCTTTTGCGTCACAGTGAGGTGCGCGATGTCCTCGGCCGAGAGGATGGTCGAGGTGCCGTCGGCGCCGGCGCGATCGCGGGCGAGCAGGGCCGCACCATAGGCGCCCATGCATCCGGCGATGTCGGGGCGCACGGCGTGCACGCCGGTGAGCTGCTCAAATGCACGCAGCGTGGCGTCGGACATAAAGGTGCCGCCCTGGACGATCACCTGGCTGCCGATCTCCTTGGGGTCGCGCAGCTTAATGACCTTGAACAGGGCATTCTTGATGACGGAATAAGACAGGCCGGCCGCGATGTCGCCCACCGTGGCGCCTTCCTTTTGCGCCTGCTTGACGCGCGAGTTCATAAAGACCGTGCAGCGGCTGCCCAGGTCGACGGGGGCCTTGGCATGGATGGCGGCATCGGCGAACGCGCGCACGTCCATGTTCATAGAGACGGCGAAACTCTCGATAAAGCTACCGCAACCCGACGAACAGGCCTCGTTGAGCATGATGTGCTCAATCACGCCGTCCTTGACGCGCAGGCACTTCATGTCCTGGCCGCCGATGTCCAGGATAAACTCGACGCCGGGCAGGAATGCCTTGGCGCCGCGCAGGTGCGCGACGGTCTCGATCTCGCCGGAATCGGCCTTGAGGGCCTCGATGAGCAGCGCCTCGCCGTAGCCCGTGGTGGTCACGTGGCCGATGGTGCAGCCGGCAGGGATGTGATTGTAGAAATCGGCCATGATGACCTTGGCCGTGCCCAGGATGTCGCCGTTGTTGTTGCCGTACCAGGTGTGCAACAGCTGGCCGTCCTCGCCCACGAGCGCGGCCTTCATGGTAGTGGAGCCGGCGTCGATGCCGATGAACACGCGGCCGGTGTAGCCGTCGAGCTTACCCTTGGGGACGACTTCCTGGTCGTGGCGGTTCTTGAACTCGGCAAAGTCCTCGTCGGTGGCAAAGAGCGGATCCAGGCGCTCGACCTCGGCACCCTGCGTGTCACCCAGGCTGTCGATGGCCTCGATAAGCTGCGGGAACGTGCTGAGCTTGTTGGACTCGTGCGCCATGGCAGCGCCGCTCGCCACAAACAGGTGGGCGTTTTGGGGCACAATGCGGTGCTCCTCGTCCAGGTTGAGCGTGAGGTAGAAGCGGTGGCGCAACTCGGAGAGATACTGCAGCGGGCCGCCCAGGAAGGCGACGTTACCGCGAATGGGACGGCCGCACGCCAGGCCCGAGATGGTCTGGGTCACGACGGCCTGGAAGATGGAAGCGGCGACGTCCTCGGGGCGGGCGCCCTCGTTGAGGAGCGGCTGCACGTCGGTCTTGGCAAAGACGCCGCAACGGCTGGCGATGGGATAGATGGTGGTGGCGTTGGCCGCGAGCTCGTTGAGGCCGCTCGCGTCGGTGTGCAGCAGAGTGGCCATCTGATCGATGAACGCGCCCGTGCCGCCGGCGCAGGTGCCGTTCATGCGCTGCTCGATGCCGTTGTCAAAGTAGATGATCTTGGCGTCCTCACCGCCCAGCTCGATGGCGACATCGGTGGCCGGGATAAGGGTCTCGACGGCGCGTTTGCTGGCGATGACCTCCTGGACAAACTCCAAGTCGAGCCACTGGGACAGCAGCAGACCGCCCGAGCCGGTGATGGCGCAGGTCATCTGGGCCGTCGGCAGCACAGTCGCGGCGCCCTCGAACAGATCGCGGGCGCAGGCACGGACGTCGGTGTGGTGGCGCTGGTACTTGGCGTAGACGATCTGGTTGTCATCGTTGAGCACGGCAAGCTTGACGGTGGTGGAGCCCACGTCGATGCCCAGGTGCAGGTTGCCGCGGGCGGCCTCGGGGTTGAAGATCGCGCCTTCGGGGGCGTGGGCGGCGGTGGCGGTTACGGACTCGGCAACGTTGGGCGTGGCTGCGTCAGCGGTGAGCGTCTCCCCTGCCGCGTTCTTGGCATCGGCAACTGCCTCGGCAACTTTCTCGGCAGCCGCGGTCGCGGCCTTCTGCGCGGCGTCCACCACGGCGGGCGCGGCCTCGCGTGCGGCAGCGACCATACGATCCTTGATGCCCTCGACGAGTTTGCTCATTGTCTCTCCTCTTAGTTGTTGGACTCGACGGTTGCGGCGGTGTCGGCCGCGTCCTCGAGCTGCAAGTTCAATAGCTTCATGCCGTATTCCGGCACGTTGATATCGATGGGTTGGCCATACAGGTCACCAGGGCGCACAAAAGCGAGCACCGTCATAATGCGCGCCATGGCCTCGGGCGATTCGGTGAGCCCACGCTCAAACCAGCGCTGAATCATGCCGACCTCGGCGCTCACGACGTAGGTGACGTAGTAGTCAAAGAACGTGCCCAGCGCCAGGCCCAAAATGCCCGTCTGCGCACGCGGCACCACAGCCTCACGCGCGGTGTCGATGATCCTTTTAATGAAGGCCTGGTCGCCGCCCGGACCCAGCAGCGCACCGATTAAGTCGCGGTTGGCCGCAAGATAGCGCAGCAGTTCAACCGAACCGGGCGCCGGCTCGAGTTCATCGATGTTGTGGTAGAGATCGGGCAGCTGAGCTGCGGTGATGAGCTCAATGCGTTCACGGATCTCGGCCAGCAAGCCGTCCTCGATTTGATTGATGAAGTCGGGGATATCGCGGTAGTGCGAATAGAACGTGCGGCGCGTAAGGCCGGCGCGCTCGGTGAGCGACGCGACATTAATGCGCGAAAGGTCGCCGCTTTCGGCAAGCTCGCTGGCAAGTGCCTGGCGAAGGGCACGCTGCGAGCGAAGGGACCGGCGATCGCATTTCTCGAGCTGGGACAAGCGTCCTCCTTGTTACTCAGCCTGTGCGCTATTGCACAGTGCGAGTATTATTGCACACCGTGTGCATCAACACGTAAAGGCAATATTTGGAATGTGACGAGGGGGCAGTCCCTTTGTCACATTATTCGATGATGGTGCGGGAGCTCTGCTTATGCATGGTGGCGAGCATGTGTTTGGGGACGGCGTGGACCATGCAGCTGCCGATAGTTGCGCTCGCGGCGACCTTGGCTGCATCGCTAGCGTTTTTGGTCGCGTAGCTGTGGCGGAAACGCTTGAGCATGGCGATGTCGTTTCCGCCGTCGCCATAAACCGCGACCTCGTCCTCGGCAATGCCGTAGTAGCCCGCCAGCCAGGCCACACTCTCGCCCTTGTTACACGCCACGTCCGTGATCTCGAACATCACCGGATCGAACGGCGCGTTGACCACACGGTCCGAGCGCTCGGCAAGATACGCCTTAAGGTCGCGCTCCAGCTCGGGCGAGGTCACGCGACAATTGATCTTGCATACATCGTGGCGCAGGATGTCACCGATCGACTGGTCGAAATACTGCTCCTCGTGATACCCGCCGCGCGCACGCATGCCGCGCATCACGATGCGCTTGATGGGACTGTCCTTTTTAAAGCCCGCCTGATGCATCTCGAACGAACCGCTCGAGTACATGCCATCGGGCGTGGAACAATCAAAGCAAATGTCCGGGAACGCCTTGAGCAGTTCCTCAGTGACCTGCGGATCGATGGTCCAAGTCTTGAGCACCTCGCCATGGCTGTCGCGCACGATGGATCCATTGGAGCAGCAGGCGTCAAGCGCCAAGCCCGTAAAGCCATGCTCGCCGATCGGCAACGTCGAGCGTCCAGTCGCGGGAACCACGTGCAGGCCAGCCACAGCCAGCTCGCGAATGGCGCGGCGGATGGTCCCATCCGCCTCGTGCAGGGCGTTCAGCAGCGTTCCGTCTAAGTCACTCGCGAACATCTTGATCATGGACATGCCTCTCCTTCGTCTGCCCGATATTGTAGACGAAGGAGAGGCATGTCCAAACAATGCCGTCCCGGCGCGGCGTACCACCGCCTTCACAAATTCACGGTGCCCCAGCGCGTTAAGACAATCGCCGCAATCGATTTTTCAGCCGATAAAACAGAGCCGTCGTCAACGTCAGCACCGCCAACATGGCTGCGAATACAATCGCCGGTGTCCATCGATCATATGCAACCCCGTACGTCAATTGGCCGATAGGTATTGCGCAGGAAAGGACCATGTAAACGACCGAAAGCACTTTTCCGCAGAGCTCAGTCGGCGCTGCCCGCTGAACAAACGCGATGATTTCAACCGACGCAATGCTCGCCCACACCATGACCCATGCCGAACCAACCACAAACACGGTGAGCATGCATGCATCTGCGCCGAACAGTAGCGTGACAATGATCGGTGCGACTCCAAAACAGATCATCGCAACATATCGACATATGCCATTGAAAGAAAAACGATGCGGCCAAATGCCGACCAAGCCACTGCCGGCAAGACCACCCAAGCCCATAGCCACCTCAACTATCCCAACGCAGGACGATTGCATGCCGAGATGCTTTGTAACAATAATGGGAGCGCCAATCATTAGCCCAACCAACGCAAGGTTCAAAACTGCCGCAAGCAAAATCACAGCGACCAATAATGCATTTTGCAACAGATACCGAATCGACTCCCGAAAATCGTTTCGGCATGTCGTACGAGTCGCGCCGTCTCCCATCGTTTCAAATGAGGCATTTTGCTTGAGCGCGCCCCCAAACAAGAGAGCTGAAATCGCAAACGCCACCGACGCGGTTGTGCAAAGAGCATCGATGCCAAAGTACCCATAGACTGCCGTCCCGACCACAGGGCCCAAGATATTGCTCACCATGGTCATCTGCGAAACCAATGCAGTGGCCCGCTCAACCTTCTCTTCACCCGCCATGCGCACCGTCTCAATTTGGAGCATTGGCTTCAGCAGCGATTGAGAACCATATTGAACACAAAGTATCGCTACTACGACGACCGCAAGAGGCAATGAGTGCTTCATGGGGATAGACAGCAGTGATGCAGTCATCAGAGCAATGCCGAGGGACACGAGGACCTCGCGATGTCTTCCCCTATCCGCCAAGATTCCGCCAACCGGAGTTGCAAGTACGCCGGGTATGAACGCTATCGCCGCGACGACGCCATATAACGTTGACGATCCACTGCGATCGAACAAGTAAAGTGGATACGCAAAGCACAGCGCCGACAGCATCGAATACGTGCACAGCTGCGCAACCAGAAGTTCCGCGAGCCTGATTGACCGCACTGTTTTTGATTTCAACGAGACACCGACGTCTCTCAGCCCAGCCATAAGCCCACCCCCTATACATACCACTAGTATGTATTTAATGACTTGAAAAGGGCAGCCGTGGCTACCCTCACAAATCAATTACATACCGTTGGTATCTATATTACCACCCGGCGCGGTCCCATACGCCCCAAATCTGCGCCGTTGTCTGAAGCACTTCATTACCCAAATCGAGCCCCACCGCGGCAGCCATCTGCGCCAAACATTGTGCGCGAGCGAGCATTCGCTCCTTGGGCTCGAGCGGACGGAACAATGGCAGCAGCCAAAGATTCGCCAACAACGATACGGCCTCCGCCGCTTCGCGCGGGCATTCGCACGCAATGGAGCCGTCGGCGATGCCCTCCTCGATCACTGGCAAGAGACAGCCATCGGCCGACTCGTCAAATGAGCCCTGGTACTGCATCGCCAGTAGGCGCGAGCTTTTTACCGGATCTGCTGCAGGACGCATACGTGCCCATAGCTCAATTTGTGGAACAACGGACTCGGGAGCGTACAGTCGCTTGAGCTTTTGGGCTCCGGTCATATTACCGACGCCAAGCATCGAGCGGCGGTGCTCAACAATCGGAGTCATCGCCCGATCAAACGCGGCGTTGAAAATCTCTTCTTTGCTCTTGAAGTGATGATAGACAGCGCCCTTGGTCATGCCGTCGAGACGGTCAACGATATCTTGAATACTCGTCCCCTCATAACCCTGTGCGCAGAATAGCTCCAGTGCCGCGTCGAGAATCTTCGCGACCGTCTCCTCGGGATATTTATTGCGACCCATAATCCGCCCATCCGCAACGCAAGCCTTGTGCCTCATTGCAGCATTTTAACGTTGCGGATGGCAGACGGTCGATTCTACACCGCGGCGGGGCCATGTTCGCCGGTGCGAATGCGGATGACTTCCTCGACCGGCTCGACCCAGATCTTGCCGTCGCCGACGGCGCCGGTGCGGGCGGCATTGCAGATGATGTCGACAATTCCGTCGACATGTTCATCGGCGCAGATGAGGGTGAACTGCACCTTGGGGATGGTATTGACGAGCAGTTCGTTGCCGCGCACGTATTCCTTCCAGCCATGCTGTGCACCGCAGCCCTGCACCTGGTTGATAGTCATACCGCGAACATCAGCAGCAAACAGCGCATCTTTGAGAACCTCAAGCTTCTCAGCACGAACGATCGCCGTAATTTTCTTCATAGTGAATTCCTCTCAATAATCAACGTATCCCTTTACATGAGACGCGGGTTTCCCAGGTGCCGTAAACCAACCTCAGAGATCAAAAAAGTTCAACTGACTGGTCTTAGCAGGTTTCCCAAGTGCCGCAGATTGCCGTGAAAGAGGAGCGAAGCGTACTTAAGTACGTGAGCGACGATTGAACGGCAAGGTGCGGTGCTTGGGGAAGCTGCTAATCGAGTCCGGAGAATGAGGGGTATGCGCTCTCGCCGTGCTGACTCGCATCCAGGCCCAGCGCCTCGTCGGCCTCGTCCACGCGCAGGCTACCGTGGAACAGCGCCTTGACCACCGCGGCGATCACCAAGTCGAGCATCAGCACAATAACGACCGTCACCACAATGCCCAGAACCTGCGAGACAAGCAGCGACACGTCGCCCGTGTAGAACAGGCCGCCCTTACCGGTCCACGAGAGCTCCGGCACGCAGAACAGGCCCGTGAGCACACCGCCCAAGATGCCGCCGATACCGTGGCAACCGAACGCGTCGAGCGCATCGTCGTAGCCGAACTTGGTCTTAAGATGGCTGATGGCCAGATAGCAGACGGGCGATACGATCAGGCCCATGACCAGCGCCGCCCACGGCTCGACAAAGCCCGCACCCGGCGTAACCACCACAAGGCCCGCAACCAAACCGGTGCTAGCACCCACCAGCGTGGGACGATCGGTGTGCACGCGCTCGACGACAAGCCACGAGACCATGCCCGCCGCGCTGGCCGTCACGGTGTTGAGGATGGCGAGTGCCGCCACGGCGTCGGCCTTAAACTCGCTGCCGCCGTTAAAGCCAAACCAACCAAACCAAAGTAGACCGGCGCCCAGCGCCACAAACGGCACGTTATGCGGACGGTAGCTCACCATGCCAAAGCCGCGACGACGGCCGAGCATTAAGCAGAGAATCAGGCCCGTGAGACCGGACGAAATGTGTACCACGTCGCCGCCGGCAAAGTCGAGCGCGCCGATGATGTCGCCGATAAAGGAACCATCGCCGCCCCAAACCATGTGGGCGAGCGGCGCATAGACCACGAGCAGCCAAATGCCCAGGAAGGCCGTCATGGCACCAAACTTAACGCGGCCTGCCAGACTGCCCGTAACGATAGCGGCGGTGATCATGGCAAACGCCATCTGGAAGGCGATGTTGATGATCTGAGGGTAGACGGCACCATCCGCAGCATTGCCCTCGGCCGCCTGCAGCACCTGGTTGAGCACCGGCAGGCACAGCAACTGGTCAAAGCCGCCAATAAACGGGCTAGAACCGTCGCCACCGTAGGCCAGCGACCAGCCGGCAACAATCCACAGCACACCAACCAGGCCAATGGCGCCAAAGCACATAAGCATGGTGTTGATGACATTTTTGCGCCTGGACAGGCCGCCATAGAAAAACGCCAGACCCGGTGTCATTAAAAACACGAGCATGGTGCAGATGAGCATAAACGTTGTCGATCCCGTATCGTACATTCGCTCCCCCTTGGTCGCATGAACGTTGTCGGCGCTCATGATGCGGCCGAGGGGCAACTGGTGTAGACCAGATACGGCGTTGTTAAACGCTGCGTTGTCGAATGGAAACGGCACCGCAATCTTGGAAACGGCGCGGCAACGGACGCGAAACGAACGGGAAACGTGCGAACGAGAAGGGCGCGCTTGGCTCCGCTCTGGCTAGCGCCGGAACAGCTCGCGGGCTCGGTCGCGGAGGTCGGTAGCTCGAATGACACCCTCGTAACGATTGATGCACAGACGCGGGAAGGCGTTAAAGAAGCGTAGGTCGCGGCGGCTGAGTGACACGCTCGGTACCGGGCGGCTCATGCGCTTGCCGGCAAGGCGACGACCGAGCGACGGACGCGGCATACTCGGCGCGGCATCGGCCACGCGGCGGGCAGCGAGCGCCAGGCCGCGAGCACCATCCGAGATAAACGTCGGCATCGAAGTCTTCTCGCGCAGGGCATCGAGCGCCGCGTCGCCCAGCTCGGCCAGCCAAGCGTTAACGGCGCGACCGCGGATATGCGTCTGCGCCACCGAGTCAATCGCCGAATCGGGAATACGTTCGAGCATAGAGTCGGAGGCGTCGGCAAGCGACTCATTGATGCGGTCGGCAAGGTCGGCACGCACACGCTCAAGCTGATCGGACAGACGCCGCCAGCTCGCCAACGAGCACACCGCATCGACCATCATCGCGACCGCGACGATAAAGGCGGCCAAGCGCACGATTAGCACCGGCAGATGGCCAAGCAGCCCCAGCAATGCCGGCTCCACTAAACGGCAAATACACAACGCACCCAAGCCAAACGCGCAGGCCCAGTACAGGCAGATGCGTCCGTGCAGGTTAAACGGCAGATGCGAGTAATCCCAAAACCGGGCACCCGTCGTTTTTTCCAACAGCACGCCCACGCTATATTCGATCACGCTGCATACGAGCGCGGCAGCGACAAACTGGCTCGAGGCGTCTGGGATTCCACGCAGCAGCAACCAGCACGCAATGCCGCCCGCACCGTAGATGGGACAACACGGCCCTAGCAAAAAGCCGCTGTTGGCAAAGCGTCCGTGGTTGAGCATGGCGCAGACTGTCGACTCCCATACCCAGCCGCAAAAACCGTAGAAGGCAAACGAGAGTACCAGCGCCGAGAGCGGACAGGCGGCAAGCGTCGCGCCGTCAAATGCCATGTCGATCGCGGTTCCCACCGTCTACCCACTCCTCTTTTCGTTCGATTCTTTGCTCGAGCCGTCACTCGGGCCCTCGTTCAAATCGTTCGCGCCGCCTTTGCGCGGCAGACGGCCGGCAATCGTCTCGCGCAGTGCGCACCATTTATCCGCCAGGCACACAATCCATGCCTCACGACACGTCGGCGGCACCGGTACCAGCGGAAACATATGCCGTACGATAATATTCCGCTCGCGCGGCGTCAGCTCAAAATCTTCCTCCGCACGCGCCAAGGCAAAAAACGGGTGACGAAAGCCATGCAGTCGATGGCTTGGGTCGGGATCGTGCCAGTCATAGAGAAAGTAATCGTGCAGCAGGGCCCCGCGCAGCAGCGATAAGCGGTCGACGGAGATACCGACGCGGCCCAGGCGCTCGGCAAAGGACAGACTTGCCCGCGCTACCGAGGTCACATGCGTATAGACCGTCACATCGCCATGTTGGATAAACTCATGCATCAGGTCCAAGCGGCCCGCCTGGGCAAGCTGACGGGCGGCATCGTCGACCTCGCGCGCGATTTTCTCGGCACGAACGGTATCGGACATGCGGCCTCCTTCCGGCGGCGCTCGGCGGCAAGCCGCGGCCTGCGCGCAATGAATAAAATCATCATCGAATTTACCAGTATGGCATCGGACAAAACGTTTTGCCCCACCAGTTGGCGAATTACCGCGCCGCCGTCACATATCAAACGCCAAAATGTGCGAGACTGTCTTGTGCAATTGTGCCGGCCGAGGGAGTGCCGGCGCACGATTCGCATGGAGTAACCCACAACGATGCTGCTTACGCAAACGACAACGCCCGAGGACGTCAAGGCTCTCGATCGCGCCGAGCTTCCGCTGCTCTGCGGCGAGATCCGCCACGCCATCCTCGAAAGCTCCGCCGCCGTCGGCGGGCACGTTGCCCCCAACCTGGGCGTCGTTGAGCTTACGGTTGCGCTCCATCGCGTGTTTAACTCCCCCACCGACAAAATTGTCTTTGACGTGTCGCACCAGACCTATGCCCACAAGGCGCTGACTGGGCGCGCGTACACCTATATCGACCCGGCACGCTACGGCGAGGCCTCTGGCTTTGCCAATCCCGACGAGTCCGAACACGACCTGTTCGCCATGGGCCACACCTCCACATCGGTGAGCCTGGGCTGCGGCTTGGCGCACGCTCGTGACCTGGCGGGCGATGCGTACAACGTCATCACCATCATTGGCGACGGTTCGCTTTCGGGCGGTCTGGCGTTTGAGGGCTTTAACAATGCCGCCGAGCTCGACAGCAACCTGATCATCATCGTCAACGATAACGACCAGTCCATTGCCGAGAACCATGGCGGCCTGTATCGCAATCTGGCCGAGCTGCGCGCCAGCAACGGCACCTGTGAGCGCAACGTTTTCCGCGCGATGGGGCTCGACTACCGCTATCTGGACGCCGGTAACGATGTGTTGGCCCTGGTCGACGCGCTGCAGGAACTGCGCAATATCGATCATCCCATCGTGCTGCACGTCTCCACCGCCAAGGGCAAGGGCTTTGAGCCGGCCCAGAACGACCCCGAACGCTGGCATCACGTGGGTCCGTTTGACATGGCAACTGGACGCAAGCTCTGCCCGGGCCATCCGAGCGAGCCTGCGCCGCGCACCTATGCCGACATTACGGGCGAGGCGCTCAGCGCCGCCATCGAGCGCGATTCGCAGGTCGTGGGCATCACGGCCGCCACGCCCTACATCATGGGCTTTACACCCGAGCTTCGCGCTGCCGCCGGCAAACAGTTCGTCGATGTGGGCATTGCCGAGGAGCACGCCGTGACCTTTGCCACCGCGCTTGCGCGCTCGGGCGCCAAGCCGGTCTTTGGCGTGTACGGTACGTTCTTGCAGCGTGCCTATGACGAGCTGTGGCACGACCTGTGCCTCAACGACGCCCCGGCGACCATCCTTGTATTCGGCGCGTCGATCTTTGGCACCACATCCGAGACGCATCTTTCGTTCTTTGATATTTCCATGCTGGGCGCTCTTCCCAACATGCGCTACCTGGCGCCGGCCTGCATGGAGGAATATCTATCCATGCTGAGCTGGTCGCTCGACCATCGCGAGCATCCTGTGGCGATTCGCCTGCCCGGCATTGGCCTGGTAAGCCGCCCCGACTTGGCGCCTGCCGAGAACGCCGATTACGGTGTCGCGCGCTACAACGTGGTGCGCCAGGGCCGCGACGTGGCCGTGCTCGCGCTCGGCGATTTCTTTGAGCTGGGCAAGCGTGTGGCAAACCGCTTGGCAGCCGAATACGGTATCGAGGCCACGCTCGTCAACCCTCGCTTTGCAACCGAGCTTGACCGCGAGTTCCTCGACAGCCTTGCCACCGAGCATCGCGTTGTCGTCACCCTCGAGGACGGCATCTTGGACGGCGGTTGGGGCGAACGCGTCGCGTGCTACTTGGCCTGCACGCCCGTGCGCACGCGCACCTTCGGCATCGCCAAGGGCTTCCCCGACCGCTACGACCCCAACGAGCTGCTCGCTCAGAACGGCATGACGGTCGAGAACATGGCCGCCGAGGCCGTAAGGCTACTCAACGAGTAAAAAACCTCCGCAAGGGAAGCACCCCTGCGGAGGTTTTTATTTTCGCGGCGCGATTATCTCAATCTGTAACATCTATGGCCCGAATTCCCGTCTAACTGTTACAGGTCTAGACAAGACGTCTTAGTCCCTGACGTTTGTCTCAATCTGTAACAGATAGAGACCTTTTGTCCGTCCAGATGTTACAGATTGAGACATTCGAATCCCATTAAGGAGATAATCTCAATCTGTAACAGCTAGAACCCATTTCCTCGTCTACCTGTTACAGATTGAGACAAAGCAGCGAGGCAGGCCACCACATCTGCAAGAACCACCACAAAGGTGCCTGTCCCTTTTTGGTAGGAAGAATTACCCATAAGGTAAGTATGTTTCTGAGTTATTTCGTGTTGACCCATCTGAGCGGGATAGGGTATAACTCTACTCAACCGCTAGGGATTTTATTGAGAAAGGTGTTCTACCATGAGCAAGAACCTCTCCCAGCAGGTCGTTCTCGACCGCCGCGGCTTTGTCGCCGCCACCTTCGCAACCGTCGCCGGCCTTGGTCTTGCCGGCTGCTCTGACACCAGCGCCGAGGCTGACAAGGGTTCCGCCGCTGGCTCCTCCAAGAGCTCCGAAGATACCGAGGCTTCCACCATACTCGATGCCAAGGCATTCGACAAACTCGTCGACAACGGCCCCAAGGCCGATGACGACGCCATCGCCGCCAGCACCTGGGCCACGGCCGTCAAAGACGCCGGTGTCTTTAAGATCGGTGGCGTTCAGACCTCCACACTTTTCTCCCTCCTCAACGAGAAAGACGGTCAGACCCGCGGCTTCGATGCCGGTATCGCACAGCTCCTGTCCAACTACATTCTGGGCGAGAACAAGGTCGAGATCACGCAGGTGACCTCGGACACGCGCGAGTCCGTCCTGCAGAACGGCCAGGTCGACGCCGTCTTTGCCACCTACACCATCACTGACGAGCGCAAGAAGCTCGTCTCCTTTGCCGGTCCCTATTACTACACGCAGCAGGCCATCCTGGTGCTCGCCGATAACGACGACATCAAGAGCGTCGACGACCTGGCCGACAAGAACGTCGCCGTCCAGTCCGGCTCCAACGGCCCCGCCATCCTGGAGGAGTTCGCTCCCAAGGCCAGCCAGCAGGAGTTCAAGACCGACGAGGAGGCCCGCCAGGCACTCCAGCAGGGTCGCGTTGACGCCTACGTCATCGACAACAACATGCAGCAGAGCGCCCTAGTCCGCGAGCCCGGTAAGTATAAGATCGCCGGCAAGCCCTTCGGCAGCAAGGAGCCCTATGGCATCGGCCTGCCGCTCGATTCCGACGGCGTCGCCTTCGTCAACGACTTCCTTAAGAAGATTGAGGACGACGGCACCTGGACCGAGCTGTGGCAGATCTGCATCGGTGACCGCACGGGTGACACCAATGTTCCCGAGCTGCCCGAGATCGGCGCCTAGGCAACGCGCCTAGTAACGGCCGCAACGAAACCATACGGAAACGCACGGTGCGCTTTATTGCGCTAAACTGTTTCTTCACTGAGTTGTCGGGGCTTCCGTACACACGGGAGCCCCTTTCCTTACCGGCGGGAGGTCCGCATGAGTCTCTCCGAGCTCTGGTCGCTCTATGGCCAGAACTATATCGACGCACTGCTAGCAACCTGGGGCATGACGCTTGAGTCGTTTGCCATCGCCATGGTGCTGGCCGTCGCCGTCACCGTGATGCGCGTGTCGCCGCTCAAGCCGCTGCGCGTCTTTGGCGACCTGTATGTTCAGGTCTTCCGTAACATCCCCGGCATCGCGCTACTCATCATCGTCGTCTATGCGCTGCCGCCGCTCAAAGTCGTCCTGCCCTACCGCACCTGCGTTATCGTCGCCACGGTCCTTTTGGGCTCGGCCTTTGGCTCCGAGAACTTTATGAGCGGCATCAACACCGTCGGCGTCGGCCAGGTGGAAGCCGCCCGCTCGCTCGGCATGAGCTTCAGCCGCATCCTCGCCAAGATCGTGATTCCGCAGGCGCTGCGCTCGAGCGTATTGCCCATGACGAACCTCTTTATCGCCGTCATGCTCACCACCGCGCTCGGCAGCCAGGTGCCGCTTAAACCGCAGGAGCTCACCGGCGTGGTGAGCTACATCAACACGCGCTCGCTCGGCGGCGTCGCCGCGTTCTTTATCTCGGCGCTCGGCTACCTGGGCACGGCCTTTGTGGTGAGCCACATTGGCAACTACATCGATAAGAAGGTGAGGATCCTCCGATGAGCAAGCACTCCTCCCCCGCGCTCACCATGCGCGATGCGCTCTACGAGGCTCCCGGCCCCAAGATGCGCGCCAAGATTCGCATCGGCACCGCCATCTCGCTTGTTGCCGTCGCCGTGCTCGTCGCCCTCGTGTTGCAGCGCTTTTATGTGACCGGCCAGCTTTCGGTCCACTATTGGTATTTCTTTACGCACCTCACCACCTGGAAGTTCCTGCTTGCCGGCTTTGAGGGCACCGTTAAAGTCGCACTCACCGCCGGCGCCATTGCGCTGGTGCTGGGCTTAGCCCTTATGCTCGGCCGCACGAGCGACATCAAACCGCTACAGCTGGTCTGCCGTGTGCTTACCGACTTCTTCCGCGGCGTGCCGAGCCTGTTGTTCATCTACTTCTTCTTTTTGGTGCTGCCCCAGTACAAGATTGCGCTGCCGTCGTTTTGGATGCTCACGCTTCCCGTCGCGCTCGCCGCAGCCGGTGTACTGGCCGAGATTTTCCGCGCGGGCGTCAATGCCGTGCCGCGCGGTCAGGTCGAGGCAGCCCAGGCGCTCGGTCTCTCCAAAGCTAAAATCACCTTTAAAATCGTGTTGCCGCAGGCTATTCGGTTTATCATTCCGTCCTTGATTTCGCAGCTTGTGGTCGTAGTCAAGGACACCACCGTCGCCTATGTGGTGAGCTACCCCGACCTCATGCAAAACGCCCGCGTGCTCATTACCAACTACGACGCCCTCGTGTCGGTCTACCTGGTTATCGCGGTCATCTACATCCTCATCAACGTCGCGATCAACAAGGCCGCTGTCTATGTTTCGCACAAGACCGGCGCGACCATCATCCGCTAACGCTTTACCATTTCGAGTCATAAGGAGCCGAGCACCATGGCACAGAGCACCTCTTCCACCGGCAATCAGCCGCTGATCGAGCTCAGACACGTCGATAAGCACTATGGCGATCTGCACGTCCTCAACGACATCAATCTCTCGGTCGACCGCGGCGAGGTCGTCGTTGTGATTGGACCCTCGGGCTCGGGCAAGTCGACCATGTGCCGCACCATCAACCGTCTAGAAACCATCGACTCGGGCGAGATCTTCATCGAGGGCGAGCCCCTGCCGCAGGAAGGCAAGGACCTTGCCCGTATGCGCGCCGAGCTGGGCATGGTGTTTCAGCAGTTCAACCTGTTCGCACATATGACGGTGCTGCAGAACGTCATGCTGGGACCGGTCGATGTGCTGGGTATCTCCAAGGACGAGGCCCGCGAGCGCGCCATGGACCTGCTGAGCCGCGTGGGCGTGGCCGAGCAGGCCGACAAGGTGCCCGCACAGCTTTCGGGCGGCCAGCAGCAGCGCGTGGCCATCGCCCGTTCACTCGCCATGCAGCCCAAGGCCATGCTCTTTGACGAGCCCACAAGCGCCCTCGATCCCGAAATGATCAACGAGGTACTCGAGGTCATGGTCCGTCTGGCCCAGCAGGGTATGACGATGATCGTCATTACGCACGAGATGAACTTTGCCCGCCGCGTGGCCGACCGCGTCGTGTTTATGGCCGACGGCCAGATCGTGGAAACCGGCACGCCCGACGAGTTCTTCGACCATCCCCAGACCAAGCGCGCCCAGGAGTTCCTCAACTCCATCAAGGGCCACTAACCCCATTGCCACGCGGGACAAATTCATCACCAGCGTTTGTCCCGCGTCACCCCTGTGCTATGTCCACCCGGATTCGAAAGCCACACCCATGATCGGAACTCGCACCTCATCGTCCTATACCCCGCACGTCGACGTTGCCCCCGCCGACCGTCCTCTCGTCCTCGTCGCGCCGCGTTGGGAAGAGGCAAAGCCGTTTTTAAGCGAGATGCTCTCCCCCAACGAGGAAATCGCAAGCGTCTTTGTCGATGCCATCCTTGCCGCCGGCGGCATGCCGCTGCAGATGTCTATTACCGAAGACATCGATGTTATCCGTCATTACGTGGAAATCGCCGACGGCATCGCCATTCCTGGCGGCCCGGACGTCAACCCCAAACGCTGGGGCGACGAGCGTCCTTACGACCCCACGCTGTGCTGCGAGATTCGCGACCGTTTTGAGTTTAAGCTGGTTAACGAGGTGCTTCGCGCCAAGAAGCCGCTCTTTACCACCTGCCGCGGCACGCAGCTGCTCAATGTCGCCACCGGCGGCACCCTGTGCATGGACGTGCCGAGCCTGGGCGCGCGCGAGGGCCGCACGCAGTGGCGCCATACCCACGTGCTCAACGACCCTGCGCATCCTGTCGAGGTCGTGCCGGGCTCGCTGCTGGAGCGCGCGGTTGGCGGGCACAGGTTGATCCAGACCAACTCCGCACATCACTGCTGCGTCGATCGTCTGGGTAAAAGCACGCGCTTGGTCGCCAAGGCAACCGACGGCGTGCCCGAGTGCATCGAAGTCGAGGGCCAGCCGTTCTGCCTGGGCGTGCAATGGCATCCCGAGTACACGTGGAAGATGCTCGAGACCGACTTTAACCTGTGGAAGTCGTTTGTCGAGGCAGCGGCCAAGGTAAAGCAGGCCCGCTAGCTCACGAACCGCACAACAGATAAGGGCGCCCCGCCGGCCACATGGTCCGGCGGGGCGCCCTATTACCTATATGCTGCCGGCACACAGTCCAAAGCTCGCAAGCTCTTATTCAGCCACCTCGCGCAGGGCCGACATCGTAGCCGCATATTGCTGCTGCAGTGCATGCATTCCCTCGCGAGCGCCGTCAACGGCATCGGCGCCGCGCAGCGCTTCGGTCACCACGACCGCCGGCTCGTACAGATTATCGAATCCCAGGTTCTGGCTCACGCCCTTGAGCGTGTGCGCTGCCATAAACGCACCTTCGGCGTCTCCCGCCGCCATGGCGGCCTCCAGCTTGTCCATGCTCTCGTCATCCAAAAACTTGAGGGCAAAGCGGGCAAGCATTTCCTCGCCCATCAGCCGAGCGCACGCGTCATCATAATTTGCGCCGATCTTCTCATACGCCTCACGCATGGAAATCATGGGTTAAAACTCCTTTGGTCAAACTAAATCGTGGGAAACGCAACGACGTCAGCAGGGCGTGCCAACGTCTCGGCAATTTGGTCTTGCACCTCGAGCAGGCAATCGAGCAGCAGCGGGTTAAAGGTGCCGCACTTACCGTCCAGGATCATCTGGATCGCCTCCTCGTGCGGGATAGCGTCCTTGTACACGCGCACGCTCGTCAGTGCATCGTACACGTCAGCCACCGAAACCACCTGCGCGGCGATGGGAATTTCGTCGCCCTTAAGGCCATCGGGGTAACCCTTGCCGTCCCAGCGCTCGTGATGCCAACGCGCAATCTGGTACGCATATTCCATAAGCGCATTGCCGGCGTGATGGCTACCCAGCTCAAGCAGCATGTCGGCGCCGATTGTGGTATGCGTCTTCATGATCTCAAACTCCTCGGGCGTAAGGCGTCCGGGCTTGTTGAGGATCGCATCGTCAATCGACATCTTGCCGATATCGTGCAACGCCGAAGCAAGGGCAATCGTAGAGCGTTCCTCATTGTCGAGGGAGACCGTGCCGCTACGCTGGACCAGACAGCCAAGCAGCAGCTCGGTCAGCTTCTCGATGTTCGTAACGTGTCTGCCGCTCTCGCCGTTGCGAAGCTCCATGACGCCGGCCATGATGTCGATGAGCATGCGACTGTTCTTGACGCGCTCGTTGTACTGCTGGGACAGCAGGTTCGTCAGGCGGCGCTGTTTGGCGTATAGGCGGATGGTGTTGCTTACACGGCGGCGCACGACACGGGAGTCAAACGGGCGGTTGATATAGTCCGAGGCGCCCAGCTCGTACGCGCGCAGAACCATATCATCGGAATCTTCGCTCGAGATCATGATGACAGGCAGATTGTCGATACCCGATCGGCGCGACAGATCGGCCAGTACCTCAAAGCCACTTATGCCCGGCATGATAATGTCCAGCAGCACGAGCGACAACTCATCGCCATAGCGGTCGACCATGTCGAGCGCCGCACGACCGTTATCGGCCTCGAGGATACAATACTCGTCCTTGAGCATCTCGTTGAGAATGACTCGGTTCATCTCGGAGTCATCGACAATAAGCACCAAAGGCTTTTCGCTTTGGAAGGCCTCGATGGAATCGGCATCGGTCACGACCGTACCGGCTTTTGCCTTAGCGCGGCTCAGTAACTGGGCAGCGCGGCCAACGCCCTCATCGACCGTCTCGCCATGAATGCGAACGCCACCAACACATGCCGTCAAGCTCACGTACTCATGGCCCGGAATAATCGTGGAACGAACGGCATCGGACACCTGATGCAGGCGACGGGTGAAGTCATCGGAGGGAATATTGGGCATGACAACCACAAACTTGTCGCAGCCATAGCGCACAAGCTCGTCAGTCGAACGGATTCCGCTGCGCATGGCTGTCGCCACAGCACCGAGCGCAAGGTCGCCGGCATGACGGCCACACGTATCGTTGAAGACCCTAAAATCATCAAGGTCGATCACCGCAACGCCGGCATTCACGCGGGTGCTACGGAGCTTTTCCTCGTAATATCGGCGATTGCGCACATTCGTCAGCACGTCGGTGTAGACAAGGTCCTCTTCTGCGGCCTCTTGCTCATCGATCGGACGCACCATCAGCAAGACGTGAGGCTCGCCCTCGACCTTCAAAGGGCGTAGACGGGCGCGGTACTCAGTGCCATCATTGAGCAGTTGCTCCGACACCTCATCGGAGTCTGCCAAAGCCTCAAGACTTGACTGACGCAGACAAGGACACCGATCACCGGCGAGCAGGCAGTTAGGCTCACTCTTAATCTGATCGGCCGACAGCAAACGCACCACGGGGTAGGTCTTCGCGACACGGGCGACCTCGGCGGCAGCCTCCTCGTCGGTTAGATTGACCTCGTGATTATTGAGCATATGGGGCCCTTTCGATAGTTTCGCATGGTAGCGGTGGGTTCCAAATGTTACAAGGGTAACACCTTGCCGATGCAGGTAAGCACGTGAATGCTGTTACATTTTTATGAGTTGGCAGGCGGCGCGATTGAAGCCGCAGACGTGAGGTTTTGAGCACATTTGTTAACACGGCCGAAACGTTTGCGAGTGAAGACTGTTTTGATTTTTACGGCTGCTAGAGCTCCAGGATGCTACGGACAGTCTGGGCAGCCGCTGCCGGGCGATCGCGCAGGCCGTTGTGCGCGCCCGGGATTGTCACGAGGGGGCAATCGAGATATTCGGCAGCCGCTCGCGTACCAGCCTCGCGGGATGTGCCAATCGAGAGCTCGCCCAGGAGCACGGCGGCCACCGTTTTTGACGCGCGAACGCTATCCCAATCGGGAACGCAGGTCATAGCAATCCCGTATTCGTTTGCCATGAAACTGCGGCCGTTGCGCAGGGCATGTTTGGCTTCCGCTTCGGTCGTTCCAGGAGCCTCGGGGTCCAAGTCGCCGAGGGCTCCCAAGAAAAGCCGGAGCGCCCTTGAAACCTTTCCCGCCGCAATCATATCGAGCAAAACCGGAGCTGCGCCCATACCGACGCCTTTGTCCGACACAGCCGGCTCATGCAGAATCGCACGGGCAACGAGATGGGGTTCGGTGCGAAGAAGCTCCAGCGCCACCAACGTACCGGCGCTATGCGCAAGCACATTTGCCGGAGCGCCAACGTGTTCGATCACGGCTTGCAGGTCGGCGGCCTGAGCGGCAAGATCATAGCTGCCGTCTGCCGCATCGCTGCTGCCACCGCAGCCGCGGCGGTCGTAGGCAATTACGCGGTAGTTGCGGCTGAGCTCACAAGCGATACCGTCAAAAAATGTGCCGTCGACACAAGCGCCGTGCACGCACACCAAGGCAGGAGCATCAGGCGACACATCCGGGCCGACATATTCGCGACAGGCGATCGTGGTGCCCGCATTCTCGACCGTAAAATCCATGTTGTGCCCCCGTCATCAATGCTCATCCAGTTGCACGTCAGTGCGGTTGGATAGACCCGCATTGCCTTACACCTTGTTAACAGATTAACTTTACCCGACCCGAGGCTTTTCATGGCACGGCATCATGAGCGACGTGAAAAAACGAAACTTGTAAAGCAAGAGCCCACACCTTGCTTTGGAGCCGATGCTATGCTTAGGCACAATTGTCTTGAGGAGCATATGCCTATGTCTACGTTTTTGAATGCCAGCCCCATCTTTGGGCCCGTTCGCAGCCGTCGCCTTGGTCTCTCGCTCGGCGTCAACATGATGCCGGCCAGCGGCAAAATCTGCACGTTCGACTGCATCTACTGCGAGAACGGCCTCAACGCCGAGCGCCCCTGCCATGAGCCGTATAACACGGCTGCCGTGGTACTCGAAGCGCTCGAGGCAAAGCTGCGCGAGATGGCAGCCGAGGGCGAGCTCCCCGATGTAATCACCTTCGCAGGCAACGGCGAGCCCACCGCCGCACCGGAGTTTCCACGGGCCATCGCCGGCGCCGTCGCACTGCGCGACGAGCTTGCCCCAAACTCCAAGATCGCCGTGCTCTCCAACGGCACACGCGCCGACCGCCCCGAGGTGCACGACGCGCTCATGATGGTCGACGACAACATTCTTAAGCTCGATACCGTCGACCCGGCGTTTATCCAGCTGCTCGACCAGCCTGTTGGCCCCTACAACGTCGAACACCAGATCGAGACGTTCGCAAGCTTTGACGGTCACGTTATTATCCAGACGATCTTTTTGACCGGCGAGTATCAGGGCAAGCTCATCGACAATACCGGCGAGGAGTATGTTGCCCCCTGGCTCGCGGCGCTTGAGCGCATTCGTCCGCAGGAGGCGACCATCTACACGGTCGCGCGCGAGACACCAGTCGCCGGCCTTGCCAAAGCAGCGCCCGAGGTGCTCGACGCCATTGCCGCGCGCGTGCGCGCCCTCGGTATTCCCTGCCAGGTGAGCTACTAGCAAAACCACGCAGCAGCTAGTGCCCGCCATCCCGCCCCATCAGTTGCGGTGATATAGTTCCTATTTGTGCTGTTAAACCGCTTAAATCGGAACTATATCACCGCAACTTTTATGGCCGCGTGGGTGGGCTATACTAGCTGCGAATGAAAGGAAGTTAGCCATGTATGACAAAGGACCCGTGCCCGGCCGCAACGACGCTTGCTGGTGCGGCAGCGGCAAGAAATACAAGAAATGCCATAGCGCCTTTGATGAGCGCCTCGAGCGCTTGTGGGAAGAAGGCTGGGAGGTTCTGCCTCGCACGCTCTACAAGACTCCCGCCGATATCGAGGGCATCAAGCGCTCGGCAGCCATCAACGTGGGCGTGCTCGATTATGTGGGCGAGCATATCGCCGCAGGCATGACCACCAACCAGATCGACCAGATGATCTACGACTACACCGTCGAGCACGGTGGCACGCCGGCCGACCTCAACTACGAGGGCTACCCCAAGAGCGTGTGCACCTCGATCAATGATGTGGTCTGCCACGGCATTCCCTGCGATACGGACGTGCTGCACGAGGGCGACATCATCAACGTAGACTGCTCCACGATCTTGGACGGTTACTTTAGTGATTCGAGCCGCATGTTCTGCATCGGCGAGGTCTCGGCCGAGCGCCAGCGCCTGGTCGACGTCACCCGTGCCAGCGTGGAGGCGGGTCTGGCAGCCGTCAAGCCATGGCTACCGCTCTCCGTTATGGCCGAGGCAGTACAAAAGACCGTCGAGGACGCCGGCTTTAGCGTGGTGCGCGAGTACGGCGGACACGGCATCGGTAAGGAGTTCCACGAGGACCCGTTTGTGGGCTTTACCACCGAGGCGCCCGATGTGGACACCATCATGGTGCCGGGCATGGTCTTTACCATCGAGCCCATGGTCAACGCCGGAGCGCCCGACATCAAGATCAGCAAGGGCGACGGCTGGTGCGTGCGCACCAAGGACGGCAGCGATTCGGCCCAGTGCGAGGTACAGCTCGTGGTGACCGAGGACGGCTACGAGCTGCTGAGCTGGTAGCCGTGGATGCGCCGGGCTTCACGATGGATATGTTAACCATCGCGAAGCCCGGCGTTTTTATAGCGTTTTGCCTGATAAAACCCGCCAAAATAAACCTGTCCCTTTTTGGCGGGTCAAGCGGAAAGGACTACTTGTGAACATCTTGGTTTTGCTGCCCGTCAACGACCACCATCGCGCAATTCTTGAGTCGAGCGCTCCGGGCGAGGACTTTATCTACACGAGCGCCGACGCTATCACGCGCGAACAAGTCGCCAACGCCGACGTGATCTTGGGCAACATCGACTCTGACATGCTCACGGCATGCGAGCATCTCCAGCTGCTGCAATTGCAGACCGCCGGCTATGACGACTACCTTGCCGCCGGCACCGTGCCAGCCGACGCCAAACTGTCTTGCTCGGTGGGCGCCTACGGCCAGGCCGTGAGCGAGCACATGTTTGCCATGGTCCTTTCCATGATGAAGCGCCTGCCCGGCTATCACGACTTGCAGCGCGAACATCGCTGGGAGGATTTGGGGCCAGTTACCTCGCTCAAAAACGCCAACGTGCTGGTGCTGGGCGCGGGCGATATCGGCGGTCACTTTGCCACGCTCTGCCGCGGCATGGGCGCGCACGTCCGCGGCATCAAGCGCCATCCACTCGTCTACCCCATTGTGTTTGAGGACATGGACGGCATGGACGCCCTACCTGAGCGCCTGGCAGAGGCCGACATCGTCGCATCCTTTATGCCGAGCACGCCCGAGACCCGCGGTCTGGCGAACGCCGAGTTCTTTGCCGCGATGAAACCAGGTGCCTTCTTTGCCAACGGCGGCCGCGGCGACCTTGTGGTCACCGATGACTTGGTTGCCGTTCTGGAGTCGGGACATCTCGCCGGCGCCGCGGTCGACGTCACCGACCCCGAACCGCTGCCCGCGACAAGCCCCCTGTGGGATGCGCCCAACATGCTCATCACGCCGCACGTCTCCGGCTGGTTCCACCTGGCAGCCACGCTCAACAACGTCGTCGACATCGCCGCGGAGAATCTGCGTCACCTGCAGGCCGGCGAGACCCTGCGCTGCTGGATCGAACACTAATTGTTCCGGCGTTTTGCCAAACGCCGGAACCCCTCGACGCTGCGAGCCCGCCAGAGCGGCAATCTGACGTTCAATCGTCGGGCATGGCCAAAAGGCCTATGCCCTCCTCTTTCACGTCACCTTGCTCACTCTGGCGGGCTCTCGCTGACGTTTGCTCAACCTGCAGGGTCTTCAAATTGCTAGAGCGTTGCTAAGTAATTCTTTGCGTCTTCTACGCTCATTGCTGCAACGGGTGCGTGTGAACAGAGTTTGACATCGTTGGTGACCAGTAGATCTGCTTGAGCGCGTATCGCTGCCGCAATGATTAAATCGTCTTCGTAATCGCTATGGAGCTCACGCTGTCTGCTCGCCATCCAGATGTCGCTCAGGTCACAGGGCACTGGCGTGGCAAGCTGCGACAGCACGCTAAGACAATCCCATGCAAGCGAAGTCGCTACCGTAGCGGCATACTGGGAAAGCGAACCGTGCTCTCGCCGATACCATGCCTTATGTTCGCTTGAAATCAAATAAAACAGGTCTTTGGACGATGTCGCCGCATACAGCAAATCAACCTGCGCCGTGCATGCATCGCGTAAAAACTCAATCGCCACCGAACGACCACGTCGTGAGGGAATGAAGTAATCGAGCCACACGTTGGTGTCAACCAAGATGCGCTTTGGAGTCTCACTCATAGAGCCAGCTCATCTCCTCGCCATAGCGATCCGCATAGGCATTCCGTTTGAGCTCTTCGTCGTCCGATGGCTGAGCCTTGACCATATCGATTCCCGACTCACAGCAAGCGGCAGCGAACAGCTTCGACCCCTGATCCATAAGCTCGAGCTTACGTTTGGCGGCCTTTTCGCGCTCGCGCTGTTCCGCCCGGGCACGACTGGGCAGCAGGATATCCTCGAGCGCACCGGGGCGATCGGCCAGCGATGCTGCAAGCTGCCAGAGCGCTCGCACCGCTTGGCTCGGCGTCATACCGGCCTTGGAGAGAGCGGCGTCCCCACTCCTTTTAAGATCGGCATCGAGACGTACGTTGATCTGAGCGGCTGTTGTGGTCATGACCCCTCCTTAATACTTCAAAATATCATAAAGCTCTATGGTAGATACGTAAAGCATGTATAGCATTTATAAGCATTAGCCGTACTCTGTACACAAAAAGCCGCCGAGGCGCACTGCACCTCGGCGGCCACGTATCGCAGATCTAGTTCGGTTTCACCCTTTGCATTCGCCCAGATAAAACCTGCCAAAATAAACCTGTCCCTTTTTGGCAGGTTTTAGAGCTCCACTCTTTCGGCGCCGTTGATGGTCAGGTCACGCTCGTAGAAGGCGGTGAGGGCGCGGATGGCGTACATTACGTCGCGCACGCCGCCGGTCTCGTAGCTCGAGTGCATGGCAAGCTGCGGCAGGCCCACGTCCACGGCATGCATGCTCGCCTGCATATTGGACAGATTGCCCAGGGTAGAACCGCCGGCCATATCGCTCTTGTTGGCAAAGGCCTGCGTGGGCACGTCGGCGTCATCGCAAATGGCCTGGAACACCGCGCGGCTAAAGGCGTCGGTGCAGTAGTGCTGGTTGGCGGCCTCCTTGATGACGATGCCGCCGTTAAGCACAACCTGGTTGCGGGCGTCGCACTTCTCGGCGTGGTTGGGGTGCACGGCATGCGCGTTGTCGCAGCTCACGAGCATCGAAGCGGCAAGTGCGCGGTGGTACGACTCGTCATCGAAGCCCAGCGACCCGTTGATGCGGCGCAGCGCGTCGGCCAAGAACGTCGACATGGCGCCCTGCTTGGTCTCGGAGCCAACCTCCTCGTTATCAAAGCAGCAAAAGACCGAAACGTCGTGCGCATTCTCGGCACCCAAAAATGCCTGCAGCGAGGTGTAGGCGCAGGCCAGGTCGTCGAGCTTGGGCGTCGAGATAAACTCGTCGGCCCAGCCCCAAATGCGTGCATCCTGACGATTGACCAGGAACAGGTCGCGACCCAAAATTTGCTCGGGCTCAACGTCCAGTTCGTCGGCGATCAGGGCGTCAAAATCTCCCTGCTTAAGGTCGCCGGCGCTGATGAGCGGGCACAGGTCGACAGCTCGGTTGGGCGCAAAGCCCTCGTTAACGCCACGATTCATATGGATGGCAAGGCTCGGGATAATGGCAACTTCGCGCTCGGTAGCGAGCAAGCGGCTCTCGATACGGTCGCCCTCGCGCACCAGCACGCGGCCCGCAAGTGCCAGCGGGCGATCGAACCAGGTGTAGTCGATCATGCCGCCGTAGGCCTCGGTGTTCAGGCGCAGCGTCTCGCCCGCGCCGTCGAGCTCGGGCACGGCCTTAACCTTAAACGTCGGCGAATCGCTGTGTGACGCCGTGAGTTGAAAATGATAGTCGCCGGCAACGCCGTCCTCGCCCCACGTAGCGGCCAGGTCTTCGCCCACCTTAAAGGCAACGACGCTCGAGGTGTTGCGCTGCGTGTAATAACGCCCGCCCGGCTCGATGTCCCACGCTGCGTTCTCGGGCAGGTAGGTAAAGCCCGCCTCGTCGAGTTCGGCCATAATGGTCGCTGCCGTATGGAACATGCTGGGGCATGCCTCGATAAAGTCGATAAGGTCGTTGGAGGCCTCGATATCGTCGGCCGTCACGTGCACGCGCTCGATCGTTTCCTGATCCGTCATGCTCTCCCCTTTCGCTGGGTTGATGGTCCCCTCCAGCATACCCCGCCACGCCAGCGCCGCACTCTTCATTCCGTGCTTAATTCCGCGCCGCTCACCAAGTTGAGCCATCATGTCCGCGCTCCTTTTGCGACAATTGCGCTAACAGGACGAGAGGAGCCGTCATGAAGCCACGTAACATTGCCATCGCCTGCGGTGTCGCGGGTGTCGCCGTCGGCCTTGCCGCTGCCACCGGTATCGTTTATCACAAGCAAATCAAGTCCGCCGCGTCGCTCAAACGCTTGACCGGCTACGCGGATGGCTATGACCTGTACGCAATCGACATCGCCTACGACTACGATCTTGATCGCATCATCGCCGCCGGCGTACGCGACGACCAGGCCTACATCGATGCCGTGGTGGCGCAGGTGCTGCCCGGTGTGCCGGCACATGTCCAGGCGCCCCAGTTTGCCTGCAGCGCTTTTGTCGCCGTAGATGCCGAAGGCCGCGTGCGTACCGGTCGCAATTACGACTTTAAGGACGACACCTCGGCGCTGCTGGTGCGCAATCACCCACGCGGCGGCTATGCCTCCATCGGGTTTGCCGCCCTTAACAACCTGGGCGATAACACTCCGCTTGACTCTGTCGCCGGACGCGCCGCCGCACTCATGGGCCCGTTTGCCCAGCTCGACGGCGTCAACGAATGTGGCGTGTCCATTGCCGTGCTCACCCTGGATTCCAAACCCTGTGACCAGGACACGCAGCGCCCCGTCATCAATACCTCGCTCGCCATCCGTCTGGTGCTCGACCGTGCCGCCACCACGCAAGAAGCTGTCGACCTGCTTTCCGCCTACGACATGCACGCCATGGCAGGACGCGATTACCACTTCTTTATAAACGACGCCGCCGGTGACGCGCGCGTAGTAGAGTGGGATCCGCGCGATCCGGACCGCGCTTTCAAAGCGACTCCTGTAACCCAGGTTACGAACTTCTACGCCTGCTATGGCGACGAAGTGCTGCCTAACCAAAAGAATGGCGAGCTAGGCCATGGTAAAGAGCGCGCCGCCGCAATCGCCGATGTCCTCGACGCCCATACCGGCGCCCAAGACGAGGCAGTCGCTTGGAAGGCCCTACGCGCTGCAGCGCAAGAGCCCAATCCGGAAGACATCACCAGCAACACGCAGTGGTCGGTCGTCTTTGACAACACCGAGCCTGCTGCCGCCATCACGCTGCGCCGCCACTGGGGCGACATCGACGCATTCGCACTGTAAGGAGCCAGGCCCGTCGACTTTACGCTCGCCTGGCGTTGTTTACATTTCTATACGCTTGAGCTAACACGTTTTACCCCCGTATCAACAGTGTGCGGGGGTAAACTTATGCGCATGTTATAACTTGCCCGGAAGGATTCATCATGCTTAGGATCGGTCTTCTTACCAGTGGCGGCGACTGTCAAGCGCTCAACGCCACCATGCGCGGCATTGTCAAAACGCTTATGACCAATAGCGAAGAGCCTATTGAGATCTATGGTTTTGAGGACGGCTACCAGGGCCTTATCTACAGCAGGTTCCGCGTCATGACGCCCGCCGATTTTAGCGGCATCCTCACCCGCGGCGGCACCATCCTGGGCACGAGCCGCACGCCGTTCAAGCGCCTGGACATTCCCGAGGCCGACGGCGTCGAGAAGGTGCCCGCAATGGTCCACACCTATCATAAGCTGCAGCTCGACTGCCTGTTTATGCTGGGCGGTAACGGCTCCACCAAGACCGCCAACCGCCTGCGCGAAGAGGGCCTCAACGTTATCGCCCTGCCCAAGACCATCGATAACGACACCTGGGGCACCGAGCTGACGTTTGGCTTTACGAGCGCCATCGACGTCGCCACCAAGTGCATCGACGACATCCACACCACTGCCTCGAGTCACGGCCGCGTGTTTGTCATCGAGATCATGGGCCACAAGGTCGGTTGGATTCCGCTGTATGCCGGCGTCGCGGGCGGCGCGGACGTCATCCTGATTCCCGAGATCCCCTACGACATGGATAACGTCATCAAGACCATCGAGCATCGCATGGAGACCGGCAGCCGCTTTACCATCGTAGCCGTCGCCGAGGGCGCCATCTCCAAGGAGGACGCGGCACTGTCCAAGAAGGAGTACAAGAAGAAGCTCGCCGAGCGCACGAGCCCGTCAATCGTGTACGACATCGCCAAGGAGATCGAGGCCAAGACCGGTCGCGAGACCCGCGTCGCCATCCCCGGTCACACGCAGCGCGGCGGCCAGCCCGACGCCCAGGACCGCATCTTTGCGACCCAGTGCGGCGTCGAGGCAGCGCTTGGCTGCCTACGCGGCGAGTTTGGCTACATGATTGCCCTGCGTGACGGCAAGATGTGCCACATGCCGCTCGAGGAGGTCGCCGGCAAGCTCAAGTTTGTCGACCCCCAGAGCGATCTGGTACGCGAGGCCAAGGCGTTGGGCATCAGCTTCGGCGACGAATAGCCTCGGCTGGAATCCACCCCATCGGGCCCTCCGACCCCGCCCGACGTATTTCGATTTGGCTCCTCCCTTGACTCCGTCAAAGGTCGCCAATCGAAATCGTCGGGCGGGGTCGGAGGGTCCTGCGTTTACATACTCGCCGGGGCTATTCGTCTTCTTGCTGCGGGTGCCTGGGCTGGAATTGAGTTGCGGTGAAATAGTTCCTGCTTAGTCCACAAATGGCTGAATCCAAAAACTATTCCACCGCAACTTACTGAGTGGGGGCTCTTGGCTGCTACTTGCACTGACATTTGTCCTGAAATGGCTGGTCGTTAGGGATTGCTACCGGTAGTTGCGGTAGGGTTGGGGCAGATTCTAACTAGAAATGGTGGTCGCTACCGGTTGTTCTCGGCATACTCGGCTCATTCGATTCGACCATCAAACGAAAGGAACCACCATGGATCTTGCGATGGCGCAGCGGCTCGTTGATCGCCGCAAGGCTGCCGGGCTTTCTCAGGAGGCGCTTGCCGCCCAGCTGGGTGTGAGTCGTCAGGCTGTCAGTAAATGGGAGCGCAGCGAATCCTCGCCCGATACCGATAACCTTATTGCGCTCGCCGCGCTGTATGGCGTGTCGCTGGATGAGCTGCTGTATGGGGAGGCGGTGGCTAGCGCTGATGACTCACAGGCTGATGATGAGGCGCAGAACAGCAACGCCGGCACCAAAGCTTCAGATAAGGCTGAAGAGGCTGAGGCTTCTACTGAGCACGCTGATTGCAGCGATAAGCCACTTGTCGATATTTCCCTCGCGCGCGGTATCCACGTCATTGATCCCAATAAAGGCGAGGAAGTCCATGTTGGTTGGAGCGGCATCCATGTGACCAACGAGCGCAAGGGCGAAGAGGTGCATGTGGGGCCGGACGGCGTGCATATCGATACGCTTGAGGACGATGGACATAGCGTACGCACCAATGACGACGGCACCGTCACCATCGACGGCGAGACGTTTTCCAGCTGGAAGGAAGCACACGACAAGCTCGACCATCATGGCAAGCATTTCCACACCAAGGTCGGACGTGCATGGAACAAATTCCCCTTCCCCGCACTTGTCACTCTCGCCTATCTGGTGCTCGGCATTGTCTACGGTACATGGGGCATGGGGCTTTTCCTCGTCTTTCTGGTTCCCGTCTACTACGCGATTGGTGACTTCATCGATCGGCGCCACCTGTCTAAGCTGATCGAGGCCATCTACCCGGCAGCCGCCATCGCTTGGTTCCTCTACATGTGGCTCTGTTTGGGACAGCCCCATCCTGCATGGATCATCCTCATCACGATTCCCGTCATAAAGGCGCTCATGCGCTGGTGCCGCAAACAATGGAAGCACCGCAAACAGGCCTAACACGCTCCGACCCACCAGCACCCAACCGCCCCCGCCCTTCTCCTAAGTTGCGGTGAGATAGGGACTGTTTTGAAGCTCCAAAGCGCCAAACAGTCCGTATATCACCGCAACTTACAAACAACTGGGTCAGTTCCGGCACGGAGATTAGCATTGAGCTGACCGCGCGCCAAGAAAAGGGCCTATTTACTACGTTTAACTCGAGAGGGCCGACCATACCCGCCTTTTCCGAAAACTGGCAAGCCATCTACCTGCGGTTTTAATTTCATAATCTTTGTCACGGTCGAGGGTGTGGTAGCAAACGTAGTAGATAGGCCCATTTTGTGGCATACGACCCATACAAGCCCAATCTCGAAGGCCAAAGAGAGTCTCTCATCCACGCCTGCGAGCGAAAACCAAATAGAATGAAAGGCAAATGGAAAGCCCGTTTGACGGGGCAAACGCCGGGCCACCTAATGGTTGTCCGGCGTTTGCCCCGATAAAACCTGCCAAAATAAACCTGTCCCTTTTTGGCAGGCTACTCGGCGCTCTTGAGGGCGCCGACCATGTCGATCTTATTGAGGGTGCGATTGGTAGCGAGGTTGACGATGATCGTAAAGCCGAAGGAAAGCACCACGGCAAGCACGTAGCTCAGCGGCTCGACTTCGACGTCAAAGTACAATGACGGCATCTGCAAGATGTACGTAAAGCTCTCGGCCAGCGCACCACCCAGCGGTACGCCCAGCGCGGCGCCAATCGCCGTGAGGATCAGCGTCTCCTTGTTAACGTAGTGGTGTACCTCACCACGACGGAAGCCCAGCACCTTGATAGTCGCCAGCTCGCGTTCGCGCTCCGAGATGTTGGTGTTAGACAACGTGAATACCACCACAAACGACAGGCACGCCGCCATAAAGGTCACAAGCACCACGACCGAATTGATAATCGTAAAGTTTGCCTCATAGTTTTCCCAATGCTCGGCGGTACTCGACAGCGTAATCCAACCATCGCTCTTAAGACGGTTGGTAAACGCAATCTGATCGGCCGACGAACCCTTAAGCAGCGCAAGGATGCCGTTGAGGCGCGCGCTTCGACCGAATGCGCGCTCATAGGTGCTCTGCGTCATGTAAAGCGTGTTGCCCAGATAGTTGAGCGAAATGTCGCTGACCTTGACCTTGGCAACATTGAGCGACGAATCCTGGACGTGTGCCGTATCGCCCGGCTTGATCCCCAGCACCAGCTGAGAGCTCTTGCTCAAATACACATCTCCGCCACGCAGGGCGAGCAGTTCTTTGGACTCGTCCTCGAGACACACGTAGTCGTCCAGGTCGTTCGCGCGGTCATCGGGCACCACGATCAGTTGCACGGTCTCGCTCTTGCCGCCAAATGTAAAGGTGACGTTGTCGGTCATAATCGGCAGCGTCGAAGTCACGGTCACGTCGGAATCCTTGGCTGCGCTTCGCTCGTCGAGCGCCGCGCACGTCTGCGAAAAATCGTCGGGATTGGCGACCGCCAGCAGGTCGTAGCGCGTGATATGCCCGTACTGCTTGGGCGAAAGCGCCACCGACGTATCGCGGATGCCCATACCGCAGATCACGAGCGCCGTGCAGCCAGCGATACCGAAGATGGTCATAAAGGCGCGCTTTTTGTAGCGGAACAGGTTGCGTGCAGCGACCTTGTTCAAAAAGCCCATGCGGTGCCAGATAAAGCCAATGCGCTCGAGCAGAATGCGCGAGCCGGCGCGCGGAGCCTTGGGGCGCATGAGCGAGGCAGGGGTCTCGGCCATCTCGTGGCGGCAGGCGATAATCGTGGCTCCCACCACGCCCACGGCAAACAGCGCCACCGAAACGATCGAGGACACGATGTCGTACGAAAGCAGCATCTGGGGCAGCGAGTACATGTCGTCGAACACCGTAAACAAGAACAGCGGCAGACCCACAAATCCGATGATATTGCCGAGCACGCCACCGATCAGACACGCCCACAGCGAGTAGTCCACATATTTGGACAGGATGCGCCCGCGTGAATAGCCGAGCGCCTTGTACAGGCCAATAAGCGTGCGCTCCTCCTCGACCATGCGGGTGGCGGTGGTGAGACTGATAAGCACGGCGACGATAAAGAAGATGAACGGGAACACCGTGGCGATGGCCTCGATCGAAGAACTATCGCTCTCGACGCTCGAGTAGCTTGCGATATTGCCGCGGTCCTGGATGTACCAGGTGCATTCGCCCAGGTCAGAGAGCTCGGCGCGGGCATCGGCAAACTGCTGGTCGGCGGCGGCACGGCGCTGGTCCAGGTCGGCTTGCGCCTGCGCACGCTCGTCGCTGCCCTCGGCCATGCGATTGATGTTGTCCTGCTCGATCCCAAAGACCATATTCGCCTGACGCTCAGCTGCGTCCAAGCTCGCCGGTGTGTCGACCGTCAGCTCCTGGGCGCGCGCCTTCTCACGCTCCTCGCGGATCTTCTCGATATTGCCCTTGACCTCATTGATCTTTGCCGAGTAGGCATCCGAATAGGAGTTGAGGCTCTTGGCTCCCTCGACGACCACGTGGACAGCGGAGTAGGAAGAAGATGTCGCGGCATCCTCGCTCACGTAGAACTTGTAGTCCGCAGTCGAAGCAGCGCGAAAGGCGTTGACTGTCGAGTCGGAGCTCACGTCGGTAGGATCGAGAACCTCGGCCGTGATGGTGTAGTCCCCATCGGCAAACTGGTCCTTGGCGCTTTGGTTCGACGAGCTCGCATCGTTGGCGGCAAAGCTCACCGTATCGCCGATTTTCTTGCCCGAAGCCTTCAAAAAACGTGAGGTCACTGCCACTTCGCCCGAAGTCTCGGGCAGCTCGCCGCGCACTAGCACCGGTTGGTCAATATTCTCTTTGGAGAGGCTCTGTACGACGACACGCTCGCGCGTCGTACCCACGGCGGTATAGGCGGTCTCGGTATAGATGCCCTCGGCCGTCTCGACGCCATCGACCTCTTGGATCGCGGCAATATCGTCACCGGTCAGACCATAGGTCGACTGCACGTTGATGTCATAGACATTCTGCTGGTCAAAATAGGCGTCGACCGAATCACACAGGTCCTCGCAGCCCGCCTTAAGGCCGCACATCACGCTCACGCCAAGCGCGGTGATCACAACGATAGACAAGAAGCGTTTGAGGCTGCCGCGAATCGTGCGGTAGATGCCACGGCGAAAAACCGTCGGCACCATATCGTTTGAGCTTTGGGCGGTACGGTAGGTCGTAAAATCCTGCTCGCGCTCCGTGTTCTGCGCGTCGCGGCGTTGACTGTTTTGGCGGTCCTGATTCATGGGCGCTACCACTCGATCGTCTCGATAGGCACAGGATTTTGCTGGATCGTCTCGCTCTCCACGCGGCCGCTCTTAAAGCGGATCAGGCGATCGGCCATGGGCGCCAGCGCAGAGTTGTGGGTGATGATGATGACCGTAATGCCTTGCTTGCGGCAAGTGTCCTGTAGCAGCTGCAAGATCTGCTTGCCGGTTTTGTAGTCGAGTGCACCCGTAGGCTCGTCGCACAAAAGCAGCTTGGGGTTCTTAGCCAGCGCGCGGGCGATGGATACGCGCTGCTGCTCGCCGCCCGAAAGCTGCGCCGGAAAGTTAGCGAGGCGGTCGCCCAGGCCAACCTGGCGAAGCGTTTGCTCGGCATCGAGCGAATCGGGGCAGATCTGCGCCGCGAGTTCGACGTTCTCAAGCGCCGTCAGGTTAGGGACCAGATTGTAGAACTGAAAGACAAAGCCAACATCGGCGCGACGGTATTCCACAAGCTGAGCCTCGTTGGCAGAGCTCACGTCACGCCCGTCCACCGTCACGGTGCCAGAAGTTGCCGTGTCCATGCCGCCCAGAATGTTGAGAGCCGTGGTCTTGCCGGCACCCGAAGCACCCAAAATGATGGCGAGCTCGCCGCGCTCGACCGTAAAGCTCGCGCCGTCGAGCGCGTGGATGCGGGCATCGCCCTCGCCGTATGCCTTGATGACGTCTTTGAATTCGATATAGGCCATCGATTAATTCCCATCTGGTCGGATAACTCTTTAGTATTACCCATTTCGCACCGACCAAAAAGGGACAGGTTTATTTTGGCAGGTTTTATAAGGGGAAACGTACCTCTTTGGGGGCAGCGCGGGACGCGCAGGGGCGGCCGTGCAGATCGGCACAGCCGTCTCACGTGGAATCGACCGACGCCCGCCTTTCCGTGACACCGGCAACTCGTTTTTGCTTGTTGGCATGGCCGCCATTATGACTTGGGACTGAGCACTCAAATTCTCACTCCTCATTGCCACGCTTGCCGCAAGCTATCAGGGTGACGAGATGACGACGCTCGCTGTAGCAGCGCAGCCACACTCTATAAGCGAGGCGTTTGCCAGCAAAAAAGCGCGCGACAGGGTAAGCCCGCCGCGCGCTATCCTATGCGGACTAGTTATTGTTGTTGGTCATCGAGGCCACTGCTGCCGCAAGATTGGAAATGGGCATCGTCTGCAACCAGATGCGACCGGGACCGGTGAGCACGGTGTTGAACACGCCCTCGCCACCAAACATGATGTTTTTGACGCCCTTGACCATTTGAGCGTCGATGCTCACGGTCTCCTCAAAGCCGGCCACGTTGCCGGTATCCACAATCATCTGCTGGCCAGCAGCGAGCTCGTACTCAACCAGGTCGCCGTCGATCTCGGCAAAAGCAACACCCGAGCCCGTGAGCTTCTGCATGATAAAGCCCTCGCCGCCAAAGACGCCGGCCTTTGCCTTCTTGTTAAAGTGAATGCTCAACTCGACGCCACTTTCCGCGGCAAGGAACGAACGCTTCTGCAAAATCCAGCTCTTGCCCGGACCGATCTCGATTGGCACGATGCGGCCGGGGAAGCAGGAGCCAAACGCGATCATGCCATCGCCACGCGCGGTCCAAATGTTTTGGAACAATGCCTCACCCGAAAAAGCCTTGGAGAACATCTTGCCGATGCCACCGCCCGAGGTAGACATTTCCATGTTGGGGGTCATCCAAGCCATGGCGCCGCTTTCGGTGATCATGGATTCGCCATCGCTAAGGTTGCACGTAACAACCGGGAAAGCCCCTCCGCCGATCTCGTACTGCATGACCGTCTCCTTTCCACTCAGGAGCCGAATAACGATGCCTATATTTTAGCAGGTAGAGATGCATATGTTCACACCGCCCATGCCCTCTCCTGCGGACGTTTCCCCAGATAAAACCTGCCAAAATAAACCTGTTCCTTTTTGGCAGGTTTTAAAGGCAAACGGTGAAGGTGATCTGGTTGCCGTGACCGGATACGGTGGCGGCGCCTCCATGGGCCTCGGCGATGGCACGCACCACGGACAGGCCCACGCCCGAGCCACCCGTCTTGGAGCTGCGCGACGCATCCGCACGATAGAAGCGATCGAACAATCGGTCCAGGTCGCCCTCGGGCAGCTCGTCCACGGCGTTCGATACGACAAGCTCGGCGGCGCCCTTGCCTTTGCCGTGCGAAACGGCGCACAGGCTCAGCTCAATCACGCTGCCCTCGCTCGCATAGCGCGTGGCGTTGTCCAGTAGCAACTCAACCACCTGCGCCACCGCCGCGGCATCGGCATGGGTCCGCACGCCGGTCGCAATCGACGTCGACAGGCGTTTACCGCCTGAGACCGCCACCGACTTAAACGGCGCCGCCGTCTTGTTCACCGCCTCCGAAAGATCGATCGACGCCATGGTAAAGCCCGCCGAGCCCTCGTCCATGCGTGCCAAGAACACCAAGCGCTCCGTGAGCGCCGATAATAGCGCACCCGCACTCGCCTTAGTGCTGCCTTAGCAGGTCGATGAGCATATTTAAAAAAGCAAGGTTATAGCTTAGTCGGACTTAAGGAACGGGCGGCTTCACATCTCGCCCTGCAAACAACGCCCGTACAGCGAGCGCGCTTGCCGCATGGGCGTTGCGGCCGCCTGCAGCTTATAGATAGGCACCCTCGAGGCGCAGCAGCCACTCCTTGCGATCCAGTCCACCGGCGTATCCGTTGAGCGATCCGTCGGCCGCGACCACGCGATGGCACGGCACGATAATCGAAATAGGGTTGCGAGCGACCGCAGCCCCCACCGCGCGAGGAGATACAACGGGCGCTTCATTTCCCGGCACACGATGTCGAGCCGCAACACGCTGGGCGATCTCGCCATACGTAGCGACCTCGCCACGCGGGATCGAAAGCAGCTCAAACCAAACCTCACGCTGAAACGCCGTGCCGATCATATGCAACGGCGGCGTAAACCGAGGTTCCTGCCCTGCAAAATAAGCATTCAGCCAAGCCCAGGAACGCTCAAGCACCGAAGAGGCCGCACCATTTGCCGGACTCACCGACGACATGCCACCAGTACCGGAAACCGCATCGACGCCTTCAACATGTTCGGAGTCTTCACGGAGAAGCGTGGAGCCAAAGTGCTCCTGCCCCTCAAACCAAAGCCCCGTCAGACCGCGGCCATCAGCGGCAAGCAGGATTTCGCCCAAAGGCGAAGCAAACGTCGTCGTGACCACCAGCGGCTCCTTTCAAAACTCCGCAACATAATACCGCGAATTGTGCAGACAACCCCCGCAGATACGTCCGGGCGGGCTCGCAATTACTTCAGCGAGGCTGTTTTTCCCAATCAAGCGAAGAAGACGCGGGGCTTCGACGCCAGGGCGGTACCCCCGCCAGCTGAGCTCTAATACTTTTCCCGAGAAGTGAACGAGTAAAAACGAAGTCCCGGAGCATCCACACCTTTAGACCGCAAAACCGCAGGATTCGCGCTGCAAAACCGCAGGAAATAGCGGTCAAAATATGCCAATGCTTCGGGGGTCCAAATAAGGTCCTTCACTTCTCGGGAAAGTATTAGACCTCAATTCGCACCAAGCCCAAAGTCACCCCAAGCAGCAGGCGCGAAGCGCCGCCGCTGCCGCCACGGCCCCGCAGTAGACCCAGGCGGCAGGCGCGAAGCGCCGAGGCCGCCGCCGGGACTAGGCCCCGCAACAACCACGTGCTCCCATATCAGCCCAGCGGCCCCAACCAACAACGGCCCCATCGCAAGCCGCTCGCAGCAACGTCACCGCAAGCGGGGGCCGGGCTTAGTTTTCAGAACACTCCGCAGACCAGTGTGGCGCCTTGTCCGCGGCTCCGAAGGAGCAGGACAAGGCGCCACACATGGTCGAGGACGTTCTGAAAACTAAACCCGGCCCCCGCCGGACAGGTCAACCTACTCGCAGAGCAGCTTAGCGATCTGGACAGCGTTGGTTGCCGCGCCCTTACGGATTTGGTCGCCGCAGCACCAGAAGGTAATGCCACGTGCGGCCTCGGGGTTCGAGATATCACGGCGCACGCGACCGACCCAAATCAGGTCCTGGTCGGAGGTGTCCATCGGCATGGGGAAGCGGTCGTGCGCATCCTCGGCACTCATGTCGTCAACCAGCTTGACGCCCGGAGCGGCGGCCAGCGCAGCACGGGCCTCCTCAACCGTAATGTCGCGCTCGAACTCGAGCGTAATGCTCTCGGAGTGCGAGCGCAGCACGGGCACGCGCACGCAGGTGCAGTTCACGCGCAGCTCGGGCAGGTGCATGATCTTGCGGCCCTCGTTTTGCAGCTTCATCTCCTCGGAGGTAAAGCCCTCCTCCTTGACGCCGCCAATCTGCGGAATCAGGTTGCTCGCCAGCTGGGCGGCAAAGGCGCGCGGCTCGGGAATCTCCTCACCACGGCCCAGAGCGGCCAGCTGAGCCTCGAGCTCGGCCATACCGGGAGTGCCAGCACCCGAAGCTGCCTGATACGTGGACACGATCATGCGCTTCACGCCGGCGAGCTGATGTAGCGGCCACGTGGGAACCAGGCCGATGATAGTCGCGCAGTTGGGGTTGGCGATCAAGCCGTGGTGCCACTTAATGTCATCGGCGTTAATCTCGGGCACGACCAGCGGCACCTCGGGATCCAGACGGAAGGCATGGCTGTTGTCGACCACGACGGCGCCGCGCTTGACGGCCTCGGGCAGCAGTTCCTTGGCGATATCGTCGCCGGCAGCGCCGAGTACGATGTCGCAGCCCTCAAAAGCCTCGGGGCAAGCCTCCTCAATCACAACCTGCTCGCCGCGGAACTCGACGGTCTTGCCCGCAGAGCGCGCGCTCGCCAGCAGCTTGAGCTTGCCAACCGGAAACTCCTGCTCGTTGAGGCACTCGAGCATCTGGGTGCCAACAGCTCCCGTCGCGCCCAAAATAGCAACCGTGTACTGTTTCATGCTTCCCCCTTTTAAGGTTGTGGCTTTTGCCCGCACGCCGAGCAGGCTGAATAGTCTTGCCCAGTTTATACAAAAACGGGACGGATATGAAACCCGCCCCGTCGAAACGAAACCGAAACGAAACGCCCCACGGTAGATTTTTGAGACATGACCCAAAAACCTACCGAGCAGTCACTACTTTTTGAGCGCGGCCGGGACGGGATCGACCGGCGCGGGAGCCTCCAGGTCGGAGACCTTCACAATGCCGTTCTCATCGGAGAAGGCGCGGTAAATGGTCCGAATCGCCAGGTCGAAGTCCTTCTCCTCGACACCGATAATGATGTTGATCTCGTCACAGCTCTGCGAAATCATACGCACGCTCACGCCGGCCTGGCCAAGCATGCCAAACAGGTGGCCCGAGATACCTGCGCGGCCGCGCAGGTTACGGCCGACGGTCGCGATGAGCGCCAAGCCCTCAACGACCTCGATCTCGAGCGGCTCGACCTCCTGCTGAATGTCGCCCACGAGCGAGTACAGCGAGTCGTGCACGTCCTGCTCCTGCACCACGGCGCCAAAGCGGTCGACACCGGTGGGCATGTGCTCGACGGAAACGTCATAGCGCTCGAAGACCGAAAGCGCGCGGCGCATAAAGCCGACACGCGGCTTGGTGCGGTCGCGGGCAACGTTGATGGCGACAAAGCCGCGCTTGCCGGTCACGCCGGTAATGATGGGCTCCGCCTCGCCCTCATCAGCCGTCTCGCTAATGATGGTGCCGGGGTCCTGCGGCGCATTGGTGTTCTTGATGACCAGCGGAATACCAGCCTCGCGCACGGGGAACACAGCTTCCTCGTGCAGGACGCTTGCGCCCATGTACGAAAGCTCGCGCAGCTCCTCGTAGGTAACGCGCGCAATGGGCTGAGCCTCGGGCACAATACGCGGATCGGCAGAATAGAAGCCCGAAACGTCGGTCCAGTTCTCGTACAGGTCGGCGCCCAGGCACTTGGCCAGGATCGAGCCCGAGATATCGCCGCCGCCACGATCGAGCAGCTTGATCTGGCCCTCACGCGTCGCGCCATAGAAACCGGGCATAACGAAGCCGCCCTGCTGACCGTACTCTTGCACCAGCTCGGAGGTGCGATTCATGCTGAGCGTACCGTCGTGATGGAACGCCACGACCGTCGCGGCGTCCAGGAACGGTAGGCCCAGGTACTCAGCCATCAGGCGAGCGGTAAAGTACTCGCCGCGGCTTACGAGCTCCTCAGTAGAGTAGCCACCGGAGCGAGCACGCTCGGCAAAGGCCGCAAACTCCTCACGGATGGGATAGGTGAGCTCCAGCTCGTCAGCGATATCAAAAAAGCGCTGGCCAATGTCCTCGAGCAGTTCCTCGCACGACACGTGGTACTTAACGTGCGCGTTAACCAGGTAGAGCAGGTCGGTCACCTTGGTGTCGCCCTTAAAGCGGCGACCGCAGGCGGAAACCACCACAAAACGGCGAGCCGGGTCGGCATCGACGATGGCCTTGATTTTCTTAAAGTGTTCGGCGTCGGCGACCGACGAGCCGCCAAACTTGGCAATCTTAATCATGGGCTGGAGGTTACCTTTCTAAAAAGCCTCTGCGAACCTATTTTGCGCGCTCTGATACCATGGGTTCACCGATTGGGACCAAGGTATCCGAGGAGCACTGTTATATGGGAACTTATCATAGTACACGAGGACGCACTTTATCATGCTCAAGTAAGGTGGCAATCCGCACCGGCATAGCTCCCGACGGGGGTTTGTTTGTCTCGGACGAGCTTGGCACCCAGCAGGTCGATATCAGCTCGCTTGCAGATAAATCGTACTTTGAAATCGCTCAAAATGTGTTGGGAATGTTACTGAACGATTACACGGACGAAGAAATTTCGGCGTGTGTCGACGAGGCATATCGTGGCACGTTCGCAAGTGAAGAGGTCACACCGCTCGTCAAACTCGATACAGCGCCGGGCACCGACGTCCCTCAAACCTATGTGATGGAGCTCTTTGGCGGCCCCACGAGCGCCTTTAAGGACGTCGCCCTGCAGATGCTCCCCCGCCTCATGGCCCGCACCTCCGCCAAGGACGGCGGCGCCGAGCGCATCATGATCGTCACCGCCACGTCGGGCGACACCGGCAAGGCCGCACTCGCCGGCTTTGCCGACGCCCCGGGCACGGGCATTACCGTCTTTTATCCCGAGGGCAAGGTCAGCCGCGTCCAGAACCTGCAGATGTCCACACAGGAGGGCGAAAACGTCGCCGTCTGCGGTATCCGCGGCAACTTTGACGACGCCCAGAGCGCCGTCAAGCGTATCTTTGCCGATAAGGAACTGGCCGAGCGCCTGAAGGCCGCCGGCACCGTGCTTTCGAGCGCCAACTCCATCAACGTCGGCCGCTTGGTGCCGCAGGTCGTCTACTACTTTGCCGCCTATGCGCAACTGCTACGCGCCGGCGCTATCGAGGCTGGCGACGCCGTAGAGTTCTGCGTGCCCACCGGCAACTTTGGCGATATCTTGGCCGGCTACTACGCCAAGCGCATGGGTCTGCCCGTCGCCAAGCTCGTCGTGGCGAGCGACAAGAACAACGTGCTTGCCGACTTCCTGACCACCGGCGTCTACGATCGCAACCGTCCGTTCTTCACGACCATCTCGCCGTCGATGGACATCCTCATCAGCTCTAACCTGGAGCGCATGCTGTACTTCCTGTCCAATGGCGACTGCGAGCTTGTTGCCGGCCTTATGGAGCAGCTGGCACAGACCGGCCGCTACGAGGTGACCGCCGAGCTGCTGGCCAAGATCCAGAGCGTGTTTGGCTGCGGCTGGGCCACCGAGGACGAGGTCCGCGCTGCCATCAAGAGCTGCTGGGGTGCGAACGGCTACATAATCGACCCGCACACCGCTTGCGGCTATCACGTCTTTGAGCAGGTCGCCCCCGCCGAGGGCGCCAAGGCCCGCGTGCTGCTTTCGACCGCCAGCCCCTACAAGTTCCCGCGCGCCTGCTGCGACGCTCTGGGCCTCAACGTTCCCGAGGATGATTTTGAGGCTATGCGTGTACTCGAGCAGGCCACCAACACGGTCGCCCCGACCCAGCTCGCCGAGCTCGAGTCCAAACCCGTCCGTTTCGAAGACGTCTGCGACGTAGCCGATATGGCCAACTACGTAGAGTCTGCAGCAAAAAAGATGACTTCCAACTAAAACCCCTTATTAAGCGCCGGCGAAAGCCGGCGCACCTTCTTTCATCAGATAACCCTCGGGATGATGGCGAACTGACATGCGGGTCTGCCTGTTTAGTTCGTCGCGAGTTCCGCACGAGCCGGAAAGCACTTAATGTGCTTTCCGAGCGAGCCAGGACTGCCCGAGCAGCGAACTAAACAGGCAGACCGCCCAGGAGATTCCCATGATCAAGATCACCGTCCCAGCAACAAGCGCCAACTTGGGCATTGGCTACGATACCCTCGGCATGGCCGTCAGCCTCTACTCGCACTTCACCTTCGAGCGCGCCGACAAGCTCACCATCACGGGCTGCCCCGAGGAGTTCCAAAACGAGAGCAACCTAGTCTACGTGAGCTTTGTGGATGCGCTGGCCGCATGGGGCGAGCCGGCCTTCCCCGTCGCCATCGACATTCAGACTGACGTTCCCGTCGCTCGTGGCCTGGGTTCCAGCTCCACCTGCGTTGTCGCTGGTATCATGGCCGCCGCCGCTTTAACGGGCCACACCGTCGACCGCGCCGAGCTCGTCCGCATTGCCACCGAGGTCGAGGGCCACCCCGATAACGTCGCCCCCGCTATCCTAGGCGGCGCCGTCTGCTCCTTTACGCCGACCGACTCGCTCCCCCAGTGCCTTCGCTACGAGGTGAGCGATCGCTTGCGTTTTATTACCGTGATTCCGCCCTACGAAGTACACACGAGTGAGGCGCGCAAGGTCGTGCCGCAGGAGATCCCGCTCTCCACCGCCGTGTGGCAGATGGGCCGCATCGCCGGCATGACGCGCGGTTTGGAGACTGGTGACCTGGACCTGATTGCCGCCGCTAATGACGACCGCATCCAGGAGCCCTATCGTCGCCGCCTGATTCCCGACTACAACGCTGTGCGCGACACCTGCCTTAACGGCGGCGCCAAGACCATCTGGATCAGTGGCTCCGGCTCGACCCTCATGGCCGTAACTGATGACACCATCGTGGCAAAGTTCCTGCAGGTCAAGCTGCGTGAGCAGTTCCCCAAGTGTGACACGCATATTCTGACGTGCGACACCGAGGGCGCTCAAATCGAGTACCTGTAGACATCGCCGATCGGTCTGTCCGGGCCACCCGGGGGCATCCCCTTAAAAACGTCCTCGCACTTGAGGCCCGCTTATCCTGCTCCTTCGGAGCATCGGATAGGCGGGCCTCGTGCTGCGGAATGTTTTTAAGGGGATGCCCCTGGGTGGCCCTATGGTAACGTGACTAGCGATGTCTACAGGGACCCACGCTTTGAAGGGGCGCCGGGCTGAAATTATGGCCTTTTATTGGTAGGGGCTCTTGCTAGGCTGGAGCCCTTACTAGAGGCAGGCCTCGGCGATGCGGCGTTTGAGTTCGTCGATGCCGGTGCCGGTTTGGGAGCTTGTGATGATTACGTTCTCGGCCGGGACGTTGAGCTGCTTTTTGATGGCTGCTGACTGGCGGGCCTGCTGGGTGCGGCTGAGCTTGTCGGCTTTGGTGAGGCAGACGATAAAGTTGAACTCGTTGCCTTGCAGGTAGTCGATCATGTCATGATCGAGCTTGCTGGGGTCGTGACGAATGTCAACCAGTGATACAACCAGGTTAAAGCTGCGCTCGGAGTCAAAGAAGTCGCCGATAAGCTCGGCCCAGCGATCGCGCTCAGCTTTGGAGCGACGGGCGAAACCGTAACCCGGCAGGTCGACAAAATGCACGTCATCGGCCTCAAAGAAGTTGATGTTGCTCGTTTTGCCCGGCGTACTCGAAACCTTGACCAGGTTCTTGCGGCCAAAAAGCTTGTTCATAATCGACGACTTGCCCACGTTGGAGCGGCCGACAAAGCTCACCTCGGGGCAGGTGGACTCGGGAATCTGCGAAACCTTGCCATAGCTGGCGACGAACTTGGCAAGCTGATAGTTAATGGAATCGGCCATGGACACTCCTTGGTCGTAGGTTTTTACAAAACGGGCGCGCTATTGCGCGGCGGCAATACGACGAACGATGTCAAGCGTGATGCCGCTCGCGGTGCGAGCGTACTCATCCAGATCGAACTCGCGCTCACAAAACGCGTCATATGCCTCGTCACAATTATCGCTGATAGCGCGCAGCACCAGGCAATCGACACCATTCTTGGCCGCGATGTGCGCAATTGCCGCGCCCTCCATCTCGACGCAATCGGCATGCGTGGCCTCAATCGCAGCGTTACGCATGGCGTCACCCGTAACAAAGCGGTCACCCGTGGCGATAGTGCCACACAGGAACTGCTTGGGGTCCTTCTCCGCAGAAGTCTCCTCCGTCGAGGCATCCACAAATCCATGCTCGGCAAGCACGGCGGCAGCAACATCAACCAACGCCGGCGTCGAGACAAACTCCTCGAGCCCCGGCGCCGACTCGGCAATGAGTGCCGTGTCAGTATCCAGATAGCGCAGGCACTTGCCAATAATCACGTCGTTAATATGGAGCTTAGGGTTTAGGCCGCCCGCGATACCCGAAAACACAACTGCCCGCGGGGCGTATTTGCTGATGAGATGCTGCGTTGCGGCGGCGGCATTCACGGTGCCCATGCCAGCGGTCGTGGCGACTACTGTCAGACCGTCAAGCTCGCCGCTTACAACGGTCAAGCCCGCCTCTTGCGACACATGAGCGCCGTTCAGTTCTTCTTTAATCTGCGTAACCTCTTTTTCGAGTGCGCCTATGATCGCGATGGTTGCCATGCCATCCCCCCAAATTCGTGCAAATTGCTTATCCACGGTATGGTACCAGCATTTTGGTTCTTTCACTTTTTACGAAGTCGCTAGGCCAACGAGGACCGCACATCATAGAGCGCCTTTGCAATCGCAGCCGTAACCTCGCTCGAGCGATCGCTCCACGGCATCGACGTCATGACGCTCATAACATAGCTATGGCCGTCGACGTCGATCAGTCCGGCATCGCATGTCGAATAGCAACCGTCCTCGCTGATCCAACCCGCCTTGTTGCGCACCAAGACCTGATCGTCCGCAATGCCATCGCGAATAAACGATCGGGTCGTAGAGGTCAGAAGGCCCGACAGCCATTGCGACGTCTCGGTGTCACAGCTCAAATACTCACTCATCTCGCACCACAACTTGGCCGAGGTGCGCGGGCAGTAGGTCGGAAAATCACTCATCGGATCCAGTGCCGTTTCGTTATCAACACCCAGGTTGGCAATCCAATCCTCATAGCCATCATGGTCAAACGCCGCGCGTAACGCGATAAACGAATCGTTGTCCGAGTTGACGACGGCATTCTCGATAAGGTCGCGTACCGTCTGCCAGCCCATGCTGTAACCACCATACGTGGCTAAAGCCCAATCGAGCGACACCTGCCCCGATTCGACCAACGTCTCGCAAATATAGAGCGCATACAGCGCCTTGTAACTGCTCGCTCCATACACCGCGACATCGGCGTTATACGTCACGCCCCTACCGCTCGATAGGTCGTAGAACACTACGCCTACGTCGCCCAGCTCCTGCGCCCGACTCAGGGCATCCTGGAGCGAGGTAAGGCTCTGATCCTCCAAGGTAGGAGTCTTGTTATCCACCAACGAGAAGGTTTGAACGGTATCACCCGAAGGGATATCGTTGAAGTCCGCCTTCGAAAGTCTCGTCTTGAGATCTGCCGTCGACAGAGCTTGATCTGCCGACGCTTTGGACTTTGAAACCTTCTCGTTTTGCAGCTGTACCGTTGACGCATCTGAGCGCACCGTTCGCTCCAAGGCGTGGGTTTTAACGGCAATTCCGAGGATAAAAACCGCTAACGCTAGCATTCCTATGGCGGCAATCTTCGCCCCGCGAAAGCGAGCGTCGGCAAGGCCGCGCGAAGACATGCCCTTCGTCTCATATCTGCTGCCATGCTGCGGCACATACTCGTCCCGCGATTTGCCCTTTCGCACGTGGTCTCCTGATTGTGCCCGTTCATATACGAGCAGCATAATACTGAGCAGCCATTTCTTTCCCAAATTGTTTGACACCGTTTAAGGCGTCTTTAAAGAAACCACAGGCGTATTTATCCAAATGGCACGATTCTGTTGCGCATCTCTGCCCAAAACGCAGTTGCGGTGAAATAGTTCCTGTTTGGACGGCATAGGCCGATACACAAGAACTATTCCACCGCAACTTGACGGGGCTCTTTAGCGATCAACTATGTGCCCGGGGCACTCATTTAAGTCTGTCCCCAATGAGTGCTGCTAGCCGATGGCGTTTTTGAGTTCCGCACGGCGCTTTTTCATGCCGGCCATGACGGCGTTGCGCAGCTCGGGCATGCGCGCGGTATCCATCTGGGGCACGCCCTCGAGCTTATAGGGAATACCCAGTTGCTCGTACTTGACGACACCCATCGTGTGATACGGCAGCATTTCCAGGCCCACCACGTTGTGCCATGGAGCGATCAGGCGACCGAGCTTCTCGCATTCCTCCGCCGTGTCGGTGATACCCGGCACCACCACATGGCGAATAACAACCTTAATCTTGCGACGGGCAAGCTCATCGCCAAACGCCAGGATGCGCGCAGGATCGCAACCGGTCAGCTTTTTATGCTCAACCGGATCGGCATGCTTGATGTCGAGCAGCACCATATCGGTCTCGTTGAGAACAGCATCGAACTTCTCCGGATGCTTGGGATCAAATGCATAGCCACAGCTGTCTAGGCAGGTGTGTACGCGGCCATCGGGGTTGTTGTGCATCACACGGAACAGGTCGGCCAAAAACTCGGGCTGCAGGAGCGGTTCGCCGCCCGAAACGGTAATGCCGCCGCTACGGTAGAACTCATGGTTGCTCTGGAACTCGTCCATGAGATGCTCGACGGTCACCATCGTGCCACCGTTAACAGACCAGGTATCGGGATTGTGGCAATACGCGCAGCGCATGGGACAGCCCTGAACAAACACCACAAAGCGGATGCCGGGACCGTCGACCGTACCCATCGTCTCAATCGAATGCACGCGGCCCAGGGCAAACGCAGAGTCCTCGGGACGAGCGTCCACACCCTCGAGCGTCATCTCAGCCATTCCCGCTACCTTGCCTCTCATTGGTTTTAGTTACATAAATGTCAGAGCCATTCTAGCCCATACGCATGATGGCAAAACGGTTTAGGGGTCAATTAGGTCGTCCTATTTTACTTCACGCAAAAGCGGCGGGAAGGTTGTCACAACCCGCCCGTCGCCGAGGCAATAGAAATCGATAGACGCCAGGCCTTACGCCTTAAGCGTGAGCACCGCACCGAAGGCGGTCGGGCCGCAATGGCTCGAGATGACACCGCCAACCTGAGTCCAGGTAATATCCTTAAAGCCCAGGTCATGCGCATAGACCTCCATGTCGTCGCGCAGCTCCTGGGAAAGGCCCACCGAATACGCCAGGCCAATGTGCGAGTAGTCGATCTCGCCCTTGGCAACCATGTGGTCAATAAAGGCGCGGGCGCACTTGAGCATAGAGCCGCGGAACTTCTTAGTCGCCACGAACTTGCCGCCCGTCACCTCAATGCAGGGCTTAATCTTGAGCAGATGGGCGCCTAGGAACGCGACGTTGGACAAGCGACCGCCCGCCTTAAGGAAGGCAAGGTCCGTAGGAACAAAGCCCAACAGCACGCGGTCCATGACGGAGTTCGTAAATGCAAAGATCTCGTCGACGGTGGCATCGGGGTGAGCCTCGATGTATTTGGCGGTCTCGACGACAACGAGCGACTGGCCCACCGAGACAAAGCGCGTGTCCATGGAGAACACGTAGTCGCGCCCCTGGGCCGCAATCTTTGAGGACTGATGCGAGCAGGTCGTGGCCTCGGAATACGCGAGATGCAGAATAGTCGCGTCGGGCTGCTCGGCGTGAATGCGGTCGTACACACGGGAGAAATCTGCCGGTGCGCAGCCACTGGTCTTGGGCATCACGCCAAACTCGTTGCAGCGCGAATAAATCTCGAGCGGATCGATCGAGCCGTCCTCGACGGTCTCGTCACCAATCGTGACATGCATGGGCACGCGCACGATGCCGTAGCGTTCGCAGAGCTCTGGCGTCACATCCGAACCAGATTCAACCACGATTACGTACTTGCCCATTCTTATCACGACCCATCTCGACATTGGTTTTTCAATACATGGCACGCGCCGCCGCACTGTTGCACAACGGCGTCCAAGCGCCAAAGAGACGCCGTCCCTTGCACATAACAAAGGACAGCGTCTCCCTGGAAAACTCCGTGCTTGGCTGAGATTTTACACGGTTTATAAATGAGTGTTACTTATCCCGCAAACGGTAGCTATACGCGATAAACGGTAGTTCGCTGCGGCAACTGCAACACATTCCGCCCAGCAAGTCCAATCGTGCCTCACGCATGGTTAATGCGCGAGGCGGTAGAAATCCATCGACGCCGCGCTCTCGGCATGCAACCCCATCGCCGGAACCGCCGGCGAATAGGTACGGCTCGTAAGTGCCGCCTCGCCGCCATTTGCAAAAATCTCGACCATCGTAGTGTCCGAAAGCACGCGCAGGTCGCGAAGCTCGCTGAGCTCGATCGACCTCTGGTCGCGCCCATAGCCTTCGTCACCCATGTCGAGGGTAAGCATCCCGTCTGCATAGCGCACAAAGACACCCTTGCGGATTTCGAGCTCGACCATCTTGGCGCCCTCACAGGAAACCACAACATCAAACAGGCGGCCCGGCTCCTCAACGGTTTCACCGCCTGTCGCGCGAACGCAGTCGCCGCGCATCCTCTCAATCTCGTGCGCCGGCTGCTGGCAGAGCTTACCATCGCGCATGCTCAGCTCTCGCGGCACCGTCAACGCGCACTGCCACCCGCGCGCCACCGTCGGGTTTTCTGCCGTCGCGTCGGGGCAACCCGACCATCCGATCATCAAACGCCGGCCTGCAGCATCCTCAAAGGACTGCGGAGCATAGAAATCAAAACCGGCATCGACCATCGGGGGCATGCCCTGCCCGACGATTTTAAAGCTCGGCGCCTCCCAATCGGCCTCGATGGAGAACCACACGCACTGATGCGGATTGCGGTAACGCCATCCATCGGCAGGCACACCCTGCGGACAGCAAACGAGAATAAGCTCACCATCGAGCTCGAACAGATCGGGGCACTCCCACATAAAGCCAAACTTCTCGCCCAGCTCAATACGCGTCGCATAGTTCCAGTCCTCTAGATCGCGCGAGGTATAGACAAGCACGCAGCCGCGATCGTCTTTCGTACGAGCGCCCAGAACCATGTAGTAGATACCGTCGTGCTCAAGGATCTTGGGGTCGCGCACGTGCGTACCGATATCGTCGGGGTAATCGACCGGTCCAACAGCTATGCACTTCTCGCCCAATTCGTCGGGATTCTCGGCAACCATATGAATCTGGTTTTGCTCACGACCCGTCAACACGTAGTCGTAATCATCGCGGTCAAAATGCTTGACGTTGCCGGTATAGAAGTAGTGAATCTTGCCATCGCGTACAAAGGCAGAACCAGAATACGCTCCGTTCGAATCCAAATCGGAATCGGGGAACAGCACGGAGCCATGATTCTCGTACGTCACAAAATCCTTTGTCGTCAGATGGTTCCAAAGCACTGGACCGCCATGCGCAGCATCGAACGGATCGTATTGATGATAGATGTGATACGTATCACCAATCTGAACCAAACCGTTGGGGTCGTTGAGCCAGCCAAGCTCAGGCTCCACATGGAACAGGAGCCTATCGGGGTCGGACGCGATGCGACCAGCCGTCTCATCCTGTCCGGCACGCCACTGCTCATAGTCCGCGCGTGTCACCTTATTTTTTTGATTAAACATCGCCATTGACTTTCTCGTCTATAGGGAAGGACGCTCGACTCGCACGAGCCGAGCGCCCTTCCTCAAATGGACTTATCCGCACATTACGCTGAACGGCTCAACTAGAAGCTGACATCGAAGCCAGCACCAGCGCCCTCTTCATCGGTGGTCGGAACGCCCTTTGCCTTGTTGTAGGCAAAGATCAAGACGATCGGCACGATAAAGGCGATGAGATTACCAGCCACATACCACACGAGAGTCTCGGGCGTAACGATGAGCAGGCCAAGCACACCGGTCAGACCCTGACCGATGGCGCGCACCTCAAAGAACTTCACGAAGGCACCGCCGCAGCCTGCACCGATGCATGCGCAGATGAACGGAATGATCGAATAGCGCATGTTTGCAGCGAAGATAGCGGGCTCGGAGATACCGACCAGCGTCGGAATAAAGGACGACATGCAGATGTTGCGCTCTTTGGAGTGCTTCTTGTGAATGAGGTACATGCCGATGGCGCCGCCGCCCTGGGCGATGATGGAGACCGACCAGATGGCCTGGATGTAGTTGAAGCCAGTCGTGGCAACGAGGTTTGCCTCGATACCCTGGATGAACTGATGCGTACCGGTAACGACGAGCGGCTGCAGGAACGCGGCGAAGACAAAGGCACCAAAGACGCCCATCCTGTTGTACAGGACATCGATTACGCCAGCGAGGACGTCGCCGATCAGGTTGCCGAGCGGGCCGAACACGGTGAACAGGGCAACGTTAGCAAGAATCAGGGTAACGGTCGGGACAAAGACAAACGAGACGACCTCGGGGATGTACTTCTGGGCAATCTTTTCGACCTTGGCCATAAACCAGGCAGTCAGGATTGCAGGGAACACGCCGCCCTGGAAAGCAACCATGGGGATGGAGAGCGGACCGAAGTTCCAGTACTCAGCACCCGTCGGGTCCATAACGAACGTGTTACGGTTCATAAGACTCGGGTGAACCATGACGATACCGACGAGGATGCCCAGGATCGGGTTGCCGCCAAAACGCTTGACCGCGCTATACATAACCAGGACAGGCAGGTAGTCAAAGGTGGTGGCGATAATGGCAAAGAAGCTTGCGAGGTTCTTGAGGAACTCGCTGTGATCGGCGAGGCTGCCCTCCATGCCGAAGAGGCCGTTGGCAACGATCAGCGACTTAAGGCCGATGATGATTGCAGCGCCGACGAAGGCGGGAATGATGGGGATAAAGATGTCCGAGAATACCTTGAGGACCGAGAAGAACTTGCCCTTCTTGTCCGCCTCGGCGCCCTTGACCTCGGAAGCGCTGATCTCCTTAACGCCCGTCAGAGCCATAAACTTATCGTAAACCTTGTTGACGGTACCGGTACCGAAGATGATCATGAGCTGGCCGCTGTTGTACAGCACGCCCTTGACGCCATCGATGTTCTCGAGCTCGGCCTTGTTGTATTTGCTCGTATCCTTGAGCACCAGACGCAGACGGGTCACGCAATGCGTGGCGCCCTCGATGTTCTCCAGTCCGCCGACGTTGTCGACGACTTGCTGGGACACTGCCTTGTAGTCCATGTTCCTCTCCATTCCTTTTCTAAATCATAAAACGGTTCGTTGCCGCTACAGAGACGCGATCGTTGCGTTTGCGCACTTGAGCGCACCGTCGGTGACGGTAAGCGCCACACCCTGGCCCTGCTTGTTGCAGAAGCGAGCGTTGAGCGCAACATCATCGACAAAGATGGTCGCGATATCGTCGTCAACGACCAGGCGCACATGATGAGTGCCCTCGCCCTTAAAGAACAACGGACGCTCGAGGCCCATGTTGTTGACCTGGAACCACGGGTACTGGGGAGCCGGCGTGAACTCGAGCTTGCCCTCGCGCAGGTTGGCGCGGAACTCATAGGCAAGACCGGTCTCGGCGTCCTCGGCGAACTTGACCGAGAAGCCGGCAGCGTTACCGCCGAGCTCAATGTCGGTATCGAGCAAGTAGGTGGAGCCGGCGTCTGCAGACAAAACCTGCTCGACCTTGCCCGACTCGCAGGAGAGCTCGAAGGCTTCGACAGCCTTGCCCTCGCCAAAGGCGCCGAGCATGCTGTCGGGAAGCTTGGTGCCGAGCGTTCCGTCGGCACGCTGAACGATCTCGAGGGGCATGAAGGTACCACCCCACAGGTAAGAGCTGGGGTCGTCGCCCTCGTCACGCGTAGGAACCCAACCAAAGAGAACGCGACGCTCGCCATCGAATGCGGTGCGAGCGGCGTAGTACGCGCGGCCGTCGAAGGAGTCGTCAGCGGGGGTAATCCAAGGACCGTTGATGGACTTGGACATGCGGTAACGGGTCTTGTTGCCGTCGCTGTACTCGGAAAAGACGAGGTACCACCAGTCGCCCATCTTAAAGAGATCAGGCATCTCAAACATTGTGTACAGGCCTGGGTTCCACCAGTCGCCCTGGAACTCCCAGTTGGTCAGATCCTTGGAGGTGAACTTGACCAGGCGGCCGGTCATCAGACGCTTGTCCTCGCCCACACGCGTGCCGAGGATGAGCATGTACTCTTCGTTCTCCTCATCCCAAAGCACAAAGGGATCGCGCCAGTTGCGGTCATCGTAACCCTCCTGGGGCGGAAGCAGCGTCTCGGCGATGTTCTTCTCCCACTTGACGGCGTCGTCGCTCGTTGCGTGAAGAAGAACCTGCTTCATCAAACGTGCGCGGACCTTATCGCGATTGCAACCAGTGTAGAGCGCATGGTACTTGTCGCCCACCTTAAACACCGTGCCGGCATAAATGTACTGGTCGACTTCCTCGTCGCCGCCGCGCTCAAGGCTCTCGCCAAAGTCCTTGTAGTTGACGAAATCCTTGGTCGTAGCGAGTGCCCAGCCAAACGGCTCTCCGAAAGGTTCGGGGTTACGCGTGTCACGCTGATGATAGAGATAGAACGTGCCGTCCTCGCCGTACGGCATGATGTCGCCTACCCAAATTCCCTCAGGCTGGTAATACACCTTGTGCATCCGAGACTTCCTTTCCACGACATACTAACTCGGTACAATGGCAAGATATGTCAATCGTTTTCATATGTCAAACGTTTTCATATCAATACGTCTTTTCGCAGTTCCAGTCGTCGGTAAACGGTTGACATATGCCGGCGAACGGTCATCGGAGGCGTTTGAGGAATTCTTTTGGCACAGGATGAACTACGCGGTTTTGCCCTCAATGAGTTCAACGGGGAGCTTGATATTCGATTCGGGATTATCGCCGTTAATAAGAGCGATGATGGATTGCGCCGCGAGCTCTCCGATGCGATCGATATCTTGACGTACGGTTGTTAAGTCAGGCATAAACGTCATAGTTCGGCGGGCACCATCCGCGCCCACGACCTTAATATCGTCTGGAGCGCTCAAGCCGCGCTGCTTCATCACGTTGAGACAGATGGCCGCCATCGTATCGTCTCCCGCAAAGATGCCGTCAATATCGGGGTTCTCATCGAGGATCTTCGCAACGACCGCGCCCTTTTCGTCGTCGGGCTTAACGAACTCAACCTCACGGACAAGCGCGGACAAACCGGCCTGCTCAACAACATCGAGGTAGGCATCGGTACGCTTATTGGCGGGCATGCGCATGCGGCTATTGCTGCGCAGGCACAGGATACGCCTGCAGCCGTCATCAATCAGACGGCGCGTGGCGAGCTCGCCAATGCCATAGCTGTCACTTGCAATCTGGACAGAGCCCTCGCCAAGATCGCAGTCGATGCCAACCAGGCTCAAGCCCATCTCGGCATATGCCTCGGCACCGATATTGAGGGAGTTGACGATGACGCCGTCGACCATATTGCGGCGGAGCATGTCAATATAGGAACGCTCAAGATCGGGTCGATTGGCACTGTTGCACAGCAACATCTTAAAGCCGTTTTCCGCTAACGTGCGCTCGACCGCCTGCACAACCTGAGCATGGAACGGGCTGCTCACAAAGGGAACGATCATGCCGATAAGGTTCAGACGGCCGTTGAGCATGGCACGGGCGATATCGTTGGGCGTATAGTTGATGCGCTCCATCGCGGCATGGACCTTATCGCGGGTCTCTTGGCTAATATAGCCGCGATTATTAAGCACGCGAGATACCGTAGTAGGCGAAACCCCCGCCACCGCTGCAACTTCCTTGATGCCAGGCTTAGCAGAATCCTTAGAACGAGCGCCCTCGCGAGCCATAGCACCCTCCCCCATCAACATGTCATACGTTTACATACGAACAAAGCATACCCCAACAACAGCGGGAAGACGGTAACGGCACAAGTAAGTAGACGACTCATCCAAATAATTAGGAGAGTTCCGCCTAAAGGGTGACTACACAGGACCCCCGCCGGGCCGCTTTGGGTTACTTTCCAAAACATTTCCGCAGGACGCAAAGGGCTCCGCCGCGCGAAGCGCGCAGCGGAGCCCTTTGCATGTCCGAGGACGTTTTGGAAAGTAACCCAAAGCGGCCCGGCGATCCTGCGGGAGTTAAACCCCTTTAGAACTTGTCGTGGAAGGTACGCGAAATGACCTCGTCCTGCTGCTCCTTGGTGAGCGTGTGGAAGTTCACGGCATAGCCGGAAACGCGGATGGTCAGCTGCGGGTACTTCTCGGGGTGAGCCTGAGCATCGAGCAACGTCTCACGGTTGAAGACGTTGATGTTCAGGTGATGGCCACCCTTCTCGGCGTAAGCGTCGAGCATGTGGACCAGGTTATCGGCCTGAGTCTCGGAAACTTCAGAAACCTTCATAATGTGTCTCCTTCGATCGATAGGCGCCGGCCGAAACCGGCGCGCTAATCAGTAATCGTTATTGTTAGTATAGCACTAACAATAGTTACTCGCCCAGCTGATCAAGGTCGATATCGCCAAAGAACACCTGGTCCTCCTTGCCGAGCGCACCCGGGATGATGGAGAAGGTGTTGGAGATGCCGTCCTGAGCATCGCGGAACGGGAGCTTGGAAACCGAAGACAGCGAAGCGATGGCGCCGTGGCTATCGCGCTTGTGCATGGGGTTAGCACCCGGGGCGAACGGCTGGCCGGCCTTGCGGCCGTCGGGCGTGGAACCGGTCTTCTTACCGTACACGACGTTGGAGGTAATGGTCAGAACCGAGGTCGTGGGCACGGAGTTGCGGTAGGTGTCGTTCATGCGGATGTACTCCATGAACTGGTGCACAACGTCGTGAGCGATCTGGTCGACGCGGTCGTCGTCGTTACCGTACTTGGGGAACTCGCCCTCGGTCTCGAAGTCGACGATGATGCCGTTCTCATCACGGACGGGGTGGACCTTGGCGTACTTGATGGCGGACAGGGAGTCAGCCACGACGGAAAGGCCAGCGATGCCCGTAGCGAACCAGCGGTGCACGTGCTTGTCGTGCAGAGCCATCTGGATGCGCTCGTAGCAATACTTGTCGTGCATGTAGTGAATGATGTTCAGCGAGTTGACGTACACGCCAGCGAGCCACTTCATCATGTCGTTGTACTTGGCCACAACGTCGTCGTAATCGAGCGTATCGCCCTCGACGGCGCGATACTTGGGGCCGACCTGCTTCTTGGAGACCTCGTCAACACCGCCGTTGAGTGCGTACAGCAGGCACTTGGCCAGGTTGGCGCGGGCGCCGAAGAACTGCATCTCCTTGCCGATGCGCATGGAGGACACGCAGCAGGCGATGCCGTAGTCGTCGCCATGGTAAACGCGCATGAGGTCGTCGTTCTCGTACTGGATCGAGGAGCTGGCGACAGAAGTCTTGGCGCAGAACTTCTTGAAGTTCTCGGGCAGACGGGTCGACCACAGAACGGTCATGTTGGGCTCGGGGCTGGTGCCCATGTTCTCGAGCGTGTGCAGGTAGCGGTAGCTCATCTTGGTAACGAGCGTACGGCCGTCAACACCCATGCCGCCGATGGACTCGGTGACCCACTGCGGATCACCGGTGAACAGGGCCTGGTACTCGGGGGTACGGGCAAACTTGACCATGCGGAGCTTCATGATGAAGTGATCCACGAACTCCTGGATCTGCTCCTCGGTGAAGGTACCGTTGGCAAGGTCGCGCTCAGCGTAGATGTCGATGAACGTAGAGGTACGGCCGATGGACATAGCGGCGCCATTCTGCTCCTTGACGGCAGCGAGGTAGGCGAAGTACATCCACTGGATGGCCTCCTGCGTGTTGGTAGCAGGGTTGGAAATATCGAAACCATAGGTCTCGGCCATCATCTTGAGCTCGCCGAGGGCGCGGATCTGCTCCTGCAGCTCCTCACGGTCGCGGATGTTGTCGGCGGTCATGACCGTCGGGGTGGAAGCCTTCTGGGCCTCCTTGTCCTTGATCAGGTAGTCAACGCCGTACAGGGCGACACGACGGTAGTCGCCGATGATGCGGCCGCGGCCATAGCCATCGGGCAGACCGGTGATGATGTGAGCCGAACGGCAGGCGCGCATCTCGGGGGTGTAGACATCGAAGACGCCGGCGTTGTGGGTCTTGCGCTCGAAGGTGTAGCGCTCGACAACGTTCTCGTCGACCTTGTAGCCGTGCTGGCTGGCGGCCTGGCAAGCGATGCGGATACCACCGTTGACGTGCAGAGCGCGCTTGAGCGGCTTGTCGGTCTGGAGGCCGACGATGGTCTCCTTCTCGCGGTGGGCGTTATCGATGTAGCCAGCGGGGTGGCTCACGATACCCGTGACGGTCTTGGTGTCCATATCGAGGACACCGCCCTGCTCGCGCTCCTTAAGCAGCAGGTCGAGAACCTCGCCCCACAGCTCCTTGGTACGCTCGGTCGGGCCGGCGAGGAACGACTCGTCGCCCTCGTAGGGGGTGTAGTTCTTCTGGATGAAGTCTCGGACGTCAACCTCTCCCGTCCAGATGCCTTCCTTGAAGCCTTCCCATGCCTCCTGCATTGTGTAACCACGCTCCTAGTTACGTGTAATGCGGCGCTCTCTCACACCGCTGCTTATTGAATTCTTGAATGTTCGGCTTGCACCACCGGCTTCATTCGCCTTCCGTCGCGCGTTAGCGCAGGGAAAAACGTTTATTCACCTTGGTCTTGCAACCCTAAACCCAAGATTTCACCCGTTAGTGAAGGATAACATAGCCACCCCCTTCATCAGGGCTGTTATATGTTCCTTTTTTTGTGTCATTAGAGCGTTTTCAACAAATCCGCAGGAAACGCGCCCGCCATCAGCTACCGTTCACCGAATTATTTGATATTTCCCCTTGCCTTTATACGTCCTTCACTCTAGCTGTTATGCCAGCTTTAGCAGGGTAAAGTACCCACCGATAGATTTTTGGGACCTGCCTAAAAATCTACTTTTTCGCCGCGACGGAGGCGGTGGCATGAAATGCCCACGAAGGTAGATTTCTAGGCATGTCCCAAAAATCTACTGTATGAGGCGTGCATACAGGGGTATCATCTTTCACCGAAAATAGTTTCTAGTGTTAGGGGTTTTCGGTGGAAGATACCGATTTCCATGAGCTTGGACGTCAGCTCTTAACTGAGTTTGGCAGCATGCATCAGCGCATTTCGCGCTTTGTGGACAAAGCCCTCAGTGGTGAGATGGCCGTCATGCGCGCCCTCATGCTCGCCGGCGGTTCGCTCACGCCGAGCGAACTCGCTGATCGCGCCTGGGTTTCGAGCGCCCGCATCGCCAACATCCTACGCGCCCTCGAAACCAAGGGCTGGGTCGAGCGCGAGCACTCAAAGACCGACCGTCGTCGCGTACACGTCACGGTGACCGACAAAGGCCGACAAGATCTCGAAATCAAACGTCGGGAATTCGAGAAACGCACCGCGGCCTTCCTCGAGCAGCTCGGCGAAACAGATACCCAAGAGATGGTGCGCCTCCTAAGGCGTGCCAACGAAATTATCGATCGCAATCAAGAAAGGAGAGATGCCGAGTGAGGATTCTCAAGCTCTTTAAAAAGCATATCCTGGCACTGCTTACAGCTATCGTGCTCATCGTGATCAGCTGCAATGCCGACCTCGCGCTACCTACGTATATGAGCGACATCGTCGACGTGGGCGTGCAGCAAGGCGGCATCGCCTCGCCCGTACCCGACACCATTCGTGCCGAATCGCTCGACGACCTCGAACTCTTTATGAACACCAAGGACGCCAAAGCTGTGGAGGCCGTGTTTAGCAAGGCTGACAAAAACGGCATTCGAACGTACAAGGGCACCGAGGAAGGGCGTGCCGATGGCGGCAAGATTGCCGACATTATGAGCCTGCCCGAGACCGTCGTCCTTTCTCTCAACCAGGGCATCGACGCCAGCTCCATGGGCGATATGATGGGCACGTCCAGCGACCAAGACAGCAGCGCCGCCCAGGCCATGCCCTCCCCCGAGCAGATGGCAGCGATGACGCCCGAGCAGCTCGCCGAGATGCAGCAGAAGGCCGCAGCGGCGCAGAACATGCAAAAGCAGATTGATGCCGACGGCGGCAAGATCACCATGAAGAGCCTGCGCCTAGGCGTTGAAGGCGGCCTCATCGACCAGGGCAAGCTCGTCGAGGGCGCCAACGATATGGCGGACAAAATGGGCTCCATGTCGGGCTCTATCGTCACGCAGCGCGCCGTGACCTACGTGCAGGACGAGTACAAAGCGCAGGGCATCGACCCCGCCGACGTGCAGAACGCCTACCTGGGCCGCATGGCGACCACGATGTTTGGCCTGTGCCTGGTGTCGCTGGTCGCCACCATCCTGACCGGCGCCGTGGCGTCGCGCACCGCCTGCTCCATCGCCCGCGACCTGCGCCGCGAGACCTTCAACAAGGTCATGCACTTCTCGCCGGCCGAGGTGGGCAAGTTTAGCCAGGCCTCGCTCATCACCCGCTGCACCAACGACATTCAGCAGATCCAGATGGCAGCGACTCTGTTCATTCGCATGTGCCTCATGGCGCCTGTCATGGGTATCGTCGCGGTCATGCGCGTCCTGGCCAACCACACCGGCCTGGAGTGGACCATCGCCGTGGCCATCGTCGCGGTCTCGGCCGTCGTCGGCGTGCTCATGGGCCTCACCATGCCCAAGTTCAAAAAGATGCAGAGCTTTGTGGACCGCGTGAACCTTACCGCGCGCGAGCTGCTCGACGGTCTTATGCCCATCCGCTCGTTCAACCGCGAGGAGCACGAGCTCGAGCGTTTTGACAAGGCATCGCTCGATCTGATGACCACGCAGCTCTACACCAACCGAGCTATGAGCTTTATGATGCCGCTCATGATGCTCGTCATGAACTGCATCACCGTGCTTATCGTCTGGTTTGGCGCGCAGGGTGTGTCCGACGGCGTGATGCAGGTCGGCAACATGATGGCGTTTATCTCCTATACCATGCAGATCGTCATGGCGTTTATGATCCTCACCATGGTTTCGGTTATCCTACCCCGTGCCGAGGTCGCAGCCGAGCGCGTGGAAGAGGTCATCACTTGCCCCACGAGCATCAACGACCCCGCCTCGCCCAAACTGCCCGCGGCCAGCGCGCCGCACGGTGAGCTCACTTTCCGCGACGTGAGCTTCCAGTATCCCGATGCCCGCGCCGATGTCATCAGCGGCGTGAACTTCACCACGCACGCCGGTCAGATGCTCGGCATCATTGGCTCCACGGGCTCGGGCAAATCCACGCTCGTGCAGCTGATTCCGCGCCTGTACGATGTCACGGGCGGCAGCATTTCGCTTGACGGCATCGACGTGCGTGACATGACCCTTTCCGAGCTGCGCCGGCGCATCGGTTACATCCCGCAGCAGGGGCGCCTGTTCTCGGGCACCGTCGAGAGCAACCTTAAATTTGCCGGCGACATGGTGAGCGATGATGACATGCACCGGGCGGCACGCATCGCCCAAGCCGAGGACTTTATCGCCGAGCGCGAGGGCGGCTACGACTCCCCCATCAGCCAGGGCGGCTCCAATGTCTCGGGCGGTCAGCGCCAGCGTCTGGCCATCGCCCGCGCGTTGGCCAAAAAGCCCGAGGTCGTGGTGTTCGATGACTCGTTTAGCGCACTCGACTACAAGACCGACGCTCGCCTGCGCGAGGAGCTGGCCAAAAACGTTACCGACGCCGCACTCGTGGTCGTGGCCCAGCGCATCGCGACCATCATGCACGCCGACCAGATCATCGTGCTCGACGACGGCCACGTGGTGGGCACCGGTACGCACGAGGAGCTGCTGCACAGCTGCCCGGCGTACCTGGAGATCGCACAGTCACAGCTTTCCGCCGAGGAGCTGGGGCTTACCCAAGAAGAGATTGAAGCCGTTATGGAAGGAGGCGAGCGCTAATGGCAGACGAAACCAAGACTCAGATTCCCAAGCCCACCCGCCAGCGTGGACCCATGGGCCGCATGGGCGGCATGCGTCGCGGCGAAAAGGCCAAGGACTTTAAGGGCACCATGAGGCAGCTGCTCGGCTATATCGGCCAGCACAAGATTGCCGTGTTTGCCGCCGTCGCCTTTGCCGTGTGCTCGGTCATCTTTAACATTGTGGGGCCCAAGGTGCTTGGCCAGGTTACGACTAAGCTGTTCGAGGGCTTGGTTGCCAAGGTCAACGGCACCGGCGATGTCGACTTTGCCTGGATCGCCAAGACGCTCGGCTTTTTGCTCTGTCTGTATCTGGCGAGCTCTGCCTGCAGCCTGATCCAAGGCTGGCTCATGACCGGCGTCACGCAAAAGATTTGTTATCGCATGCGCAAGGAGATCGCCGCCAAGATCGCTGTCGTGCCGATGAGCTACTTCAACGGCCACAGCAAGGGCGACGTGCTCAGCCGCATCACCAACGATGTCGACACGCTGGGTCAGTCACTCAACCAGAGCGTGACGCAACTCATCACATCGGTGACGCAGATTATCGGCGTGCTCGTCATGATGCTGTCGATCAGTCTGCCGCTCACCGGCGTCACCGTGCTCACGCTGCCGGCAGCCGCGATTATCCTGACCGTGATGATTCACTTCTCGCAGCCGTACTTCCGCGAGCAGCAGCAGGTCCTGGGCGCCGTCAACGGCATCATCGAGGAGGACTTTGCCGGCCAGAACGTCATTCAGGTGTTCGACCGCGCCGTGGCCTCGATCGAGGAGTTCGACAAAGAGAACGACCGCCTCTTTATGAGCGGTTGGCGCTCTCAGTTCCTGTCGGGCCTGATGATGCCGCTTATGAGTCTGGTGGGCAACATGGGCTACGTGGGCGTCGTCGTGGTGGGCGCGCAGCTCGCGCTGACCGGCAATGCCACACCCGGCGACATCCAGAGCTTTATCCAGTACGTTCGCAACTTTACGCAACCCGTGCAGCAGCTGGGCAACGTGAGCAACACGATGCAGTCGATGGCCGCCGCCACCGAGCGCGTCTTTGAGTTCCTGGCCGCGGCCGAGGAGGAGCAGAAGGCCGACGCGCAGATTCCCGAGAAGCGCCCCGGTCACGTGGAGTTCGACCACGTCAAGTTTGGCTACACGCCGGACAAGACCATCATCCACGACTTTAGCTGCGAGGCGCAGCCCGGTCAGACCATCGCCATCGTCGGCCCCACCGGCGCTGGCAAGACCACGCTCATTAAGCTGCTGCAGCGCTTCTACGACGTGGACGGCGGTTCGCTGCGCGTCGAGGGCATCGACGTGCGCGACTGGGACCGCGCGGCACTGCGCGGCGAGTTTGCCATGGTGCTGCAGGATACCTGGCTGTTTAACGGCACCATTCGCGAGAACATTCGCTACGGACGCCCCGATGCGAGCGATGCCGAAGTCGAAGCCGCCGCACGCGCCGCACGCTGCGACCACTTTATCCATACGCTCGCCGGTGGCTACGACTTTATGATCAACGAGGAGGGCACTAACCTGTCGCAGGGTCAGCGCCAGCTCGTGACCATCGCCCGTGCCATTTTGGCCGACCGCCCGGCGCTGATTCTAGACGAGGCGACTTCCAACGTGGACACCCGCACCGAGGAGCTCATTCAGCGCGCCATGGATGCGCTGATGCAAGGCCGTACAAGCTTTGTCATCGCGCACCGCCTGTCCACGATCCGTAACGCCGACGTGATCTTGGTGATCCGCGACGGCGACATCGTCGAGAAGGGCACACACGACGAACTGCTCGCCCAGGGCGGCTTCTACGCCGACCTGTACAACTCGCAGTTCGACGAGGCGGCGTAAAACCGGCGGCAAACAACCGCAATACCCAAAGAATGGGGGCGCAGGACAACCAGCGCCCCCATTTTTCGTTCTGCGGCCCTTGGACCGCATCCCCTGGAGCCGAATTGACGGTCCTTTCCAGCCCCTGTGGGCAAAAAATGGCAAATATGAGTACTGTCACCTTTTTAGTAACAGCCAAAACTGCCCCAAACGACCTCATTGCGGCCTAGATATGCCTTCAAATTGATCAAAATGCCCGGTAGCATGCTTCTGTGTGCCAACGTTAATGAACATATTTACTGTTGTGTCTATTATCTTGTAAGATCGATATGATACTACGCTAGCAACAGTACTCATATTTGCCATTTTTTGTCCATAGGGTATGCCGCAGAAGATCCAACTTGCTCCAGCGTGCCGTACGTTGGCCCTCCCCTTCCGGCGAGCGCCGACATTTCCCCAGATAAAACCGACCAAAATAAACCTGTCCCTTTTCGGCAGGTTTCACTTGCACTTTAGCGTGCGACAGCGGATAATGCCGAGCATTCGAGAATTCGCCAATTGTTGCCGTTAATTGATAAAGGAGGCCCCATATGGCCATGGAATTCAAGCGCAGGCTGCCGATCCCCATGGAGATCCGCGAGGAAATGCCGCTTCCCGCCGAGCTTACCGCCAAAAAGCAGGCATTCGACGCCGAGGTCGCCAAGGTCTTTACCGGCGAGGACGCACGCAAGGCGCTCATCATCGGCCCGTGCTCTGCCGACCGCGAGGACTCGGTGCTTGAGTACATGAACCGACTGGCCAAGGTCGCCGAAGAGGTCAAGGACAAGCTCATCATCATTCCGCGTGTCTACACCAACAAGCCGCGCACCAAGGGCACCGGCTACAAGGGGCTGCTGCACAACCCCGACCCCGAGGCGCCCGATGACCTGCTTGAAGGCGTTAAGGCCATCCGCCACATGCACCTGCGCGTTATTGAGGAGACTGGCTTCTTTACCGCCGACGAGATGCTCTACCCGTCCAACTACCAGTACCTCGTCGACCTGCTGAGCTACGTCGCCGTGGGCGCGCGCTCGGTCGAGAACCAGGAGCATCGTCTGGTGTCGAGCGGCATTTCGGTGCCTGTGGGCATGAAAAACCCCACCGCCGGTTCCACCACCGTTATGCTCAACTCCATCTACGCCGCCCAGGCACATCAGAGCTTTATCTTCCGCAACTGGGAGGTCGAGTGCGACGGCAACCCGCTCGCGCACGCCGTTATGCGTGGCTACATCGGTCTCGACGGTCGTACCTACCCCAATTACCACTACGAGCACCTAGAGCGCCTGGCCGAGCGCTACACCGAGCATGCCGGTTACGCCAACCCGGCGGCGGTCATCGACTGCAACCACGACAACTCGGGCAAGCGCCCGCTGGAGCAGTACCGCATTTGCAAGGAGGTGCTCGACAGCTGCCGCCGCAACGAGTCCATCTCCAAGCTGGTCAAGGGCTTTATGATCGAGTCTTACCTTGAGGACGGCAACCAGCCGGTCGATGGTGGGGTCTTTGGTAAGTCGATCACCGACCCGTGCCTGGGCTGGGAAAAGACCGACTACCTCATCCACGAGATCGCAGAGCGGGTTTAGTTACGCGGGCCGCATTTGGACAATCTGACGTTCAACTTCAAGGGCGCGAC